>NZ_RAVY01000049.1:0-50594 GCF_003611625.1 Corallococcus sp. CA054B | reverse complement strand
GCGAAGAGGTGCCCCGAGTAGACGTCCTCCCCCCACGCCGTGCGCACCAGCGCCATGAGGCCGTCAATCGACTTGCGCATGTCCACCGGCTCCACCGCCAGCACCACGCGCACCGACGCAGGCAGGGCGAACACGGCTTACCGCCCCAGCGCCGCGACGAGCCGGGCCACGTAGCCGACGTCGGTACCGACGGCGAATCGCACCCGCGCTCCGCCCGCGGCCACCACCTCCAGCACGGACTCGGCCGCCTCCGGGGCGCTCGCCACCTGCACCGGCAACAGCCGCACGGCTTCCGCTCGCGATGGCGCGGCCCGACGTGCCCGGTACACCCACGACTGCAACGTGCTCAGCCGCACGCCCCGCGCCAACGCGAACTCCCGCTGCGTCTGCCCGCTCGCGTCAAAGGCCTCCGCGATGCGCGCCCACTCCGGTTTCTCCACCTGCTTCGCCATGCCCGGAAGCGTCCGCCGCGCGCCGCTACCCCGGCAATCCCTCACGGCACGTCGTTGGCCGGACGGTTACCGCGAGACGAAGGCGAAGAGGTGCCCCGAGTAGACGTCCTCGCCCCACGCGCCGCGCACCAGGGCCATGAGGCCATCAATCGACTTGCGCATGTCCACCGGCTCCACCGCCAGCACCACGCGCACCGACGCAGGCAGGGCGAACACGGCTTACCGCCCCAGCGCCGCGACGAGCCGGGCCACGTAGCCGACGTCGGTACCGACGGCGAATCGCACCCGCGCTCCGCCCGCGGCCACCACCTCCAGCACGGACTCGGCCGCCTCCGGGGCGCTCGCCACCTGCACCGGCAACAGCCGCACGGCTTCCGCTCGCGATGGCGCGGCCCGACGTGCCCGGTACACCCACGACTGCAACGTGCTCAGCCGCACGCCCCGCGCCAACGCGAACTCCCGCTGCGTCTGCCCGCTCGCGTCAAAGGCCTCCGCGATGCGCGCCCACTCCGGTTTCTCCACCTGCTTCGCCATGCCCCGAAGCGTCCGCTGCGCGCCGCTACCCCGGCAATCCCTCACCGCACGTCGTTGGCCGGACGGTTACGAGCAATCCCCTCATTTGAAGTTTCTCCTCGGAGAACCCGTGAGCGGCCGAGCAGGCGGGCTCAGAGAGAGAAATGAGAATGAGGGGATGCTTCAGGGACTGGGCTGGAGGGACGACTGCAACGTGCTCAGCCTCAGGCCCCGCGCCAACTCGGACTCCCGTTGCGTCTGCCCACAGGCCTCGAAGTCCTCCGCGATGCGCGCCCACTCCGGATTCTCCGCCTGCTTCGACATAACCAGCAGCGTCCACCGCGCCCAGCTACGTCGACAACCCCTCACGGCACGTCGTTGGCCGGACGGTTACGTCCTGCGGGCGTCAGGCGCCCACCTGCTCCACGTGCGGAAGCGCGTCACTGCCCATGGTGGAAGCTGCGGGACAGACGTGGCGGTGGACGTCTGCATGAAGTGTCGGGGTGTAGCCCTGGAAGCGGAGAAGTTGGCCTGGCGCCAGAAGGCCGCAGAGCCGGCAACTCGCCATGAGCCGCTGCCAGTCGCCGTCGACTTCGAGTACGACAGCCGGCGAAGCCTGAGCCTGTTGCCCAATGTGCGCATTGGCGACGAACCGGCCTGAGTGACCTACCTCCGGAGGATAGGCGTGCATTACGGGTTCATCTGGGAGGATCGGCTGCTCTGTTGACGCCAACCCTCACCCAAACTCTCATTTGGCATCGGCGACATACCCCAAAAACTCCTTATGCGGCGTGCGCACCACATCCCAGCGGCCTTTCATCCCTGACGGTCTCTCACGCGCCGCCACTACAGACAAAACAAGCCTTCGCTTCGCACGGGAGATACCAACAAAAAAAGCAGAACGCTCCTCAACCAGCTTCCCCCAAAACGTCTCCTTCTCAACCCCCAACATGACAACAGAATCAAACTCCAATCCTTTCGATTTATGAATAGTCATCAGGCGCACATTGCCATCTTCTGAAAACCGCGACAGAGCCACGACAACCCCTTGCCCAGCACGCAGCAATTCGCCGATACGCTGAAATGCATTCAAAGTCACCTCATCCAGCCAGCCACCATGTTCGTAGTCTGCCGAAAGAGACCTAAGCACCTGAACACCAACCGACTGCAGAAATCCTGTTGCCAATTCCCTCAGCACATCAGCATCCACTAACTGCAGCGAATTCTGCCGAAAACGTTGGCGAGAATCATCAATAAACAGACGCCAACGCAAGCGCGTTCCATACGCCTCAACTTCGTCTGCATCGACATCCAAAAGCACTTCCATAAGCCTGCGATACGCGTCTGGCTCGTACTCACCCACAACCACCAACAGAAAATCAACAATCAACCTTGCCACGGGCTCAGTTGACAGGTCCTGCAACGAAACTTCGTTGCGATAGGAAATCCCGAGCCGATCAAGCGCAAGCATCAGCCGTGCAGCGTAGTGCTCCACCTGCCTGGAAACGAGGACAGCGATGTCAGAAGGAGCAATATTCTCATTACTGATCCACTTCTGAATCGTGGCCGCCAACGCATCTGCCTCTTTCTGACAATCCGAATAAGAAAGCACCTCAACAGAGCCAGCATCCTGTGCAATCTGTTCATCCGGAACTGCGGCGGCAGGGTCCATCACCTTGACCATGGCATTTTGCATGCGCCTCAATCGCGGCTGAGAACGGAAATTTTGATACAAATTCAAAGAAATGGCCGAAAAATCCGAAGCAAATCTTTGAAAAACTCCGTCCAACGCGCCTGCCCAAGCCATAATGGACTGCTTGACGTCACCAACGGCCGTAACATTGACGTGCGTCCCCTTGAAGGCAGCACAAATTAACTCATACTGAAACCCTGTGCAATCCTGAAACTCATCTAAAAACACATGGCTGTATGTTTGGCGCACAGCATTTCGGGCCATTGGGCTTTTTCGCAAGATATCAATCGCCAACGGAACCATATCCAGAAAACCTATCTGCCGCCGATGGACGCGAGGATCTCCCACGGTGTAGTCAGCATCCAGAGCATCATCTCCCGTAAGGACAGGACGGAAGCGATCTATTAGCCTTTTGGCAAACCCATGAAACGTATAGCTATCAAGCCTTGACGCCAACTCCGGTCCACAGCGACGTCGGACTCGCTCTTTTAGGTTCTTGCTAGCATCAACTTTAAAAGAAATCGCTAGGATACGTTGTGGGTAGCGGCACGTGCCAGTACGCAACAAAAACCCAGCACGCTGCGCCAACATCTCGGTCTTACCAGCTCCAGGCCCTGCGGTAAGAACCAAACTCCGTTCAATTTCAATAGCAGCAGCAAGAGCATTTGGCTCAAGCGCAAGTCCCTCAGATGGCTGCCACTGACTCGGCTTGATCATTCTGACAACTCCGCCAGCTTTGATTTAACTAGTGCGACCAAGCTCGCAATCTCCCTTGGCATGCCAATCCGAATCTCTTCATTATTGAGGCGAGCCATGGCAGAAATGTGAGCTACCGGCTTACTGCCCAGCTTAAACCGGCTATGGTACGCAGAAAAATACAACTGTTGCTCAGCTGTATATTGTCCCACATCGCCATGACTTTTCCCAAGCACTGCCGAAACGAGTTTGGCGTCGGGAGCCTGCAGTTCTTCCTTCCCAACGCCATACGCCGCCGGAAACTGCTTAATCATTGAGAAATCCAAGTCAAGCGGCGACGAGAAATAGACACCACGCGTTTCAAGAAAAGCCAAGGCTTTCCCGGCTCGCTCTGACTTCATCAACTGGTCGTCGCCATTCCACTTCGGCAATCCCTCAATCAACTCCAGTGTCAATCCTGCTTCCGTTCCAAGTTTATGCATTTGCTGCAACGCGTATTTTACGCGCCCCCAGCCCCCCTGGTGCCGAGCAAGGTCCAGGTCCAAAATCGTCACATACGGAATCTGCAAATCATGAAGTAGGCGCCAGAAATGATTCACATGCCGTCCCCCCAACGGCACTATAGAAATTGATGAGTCATCCTCGAAAAGCCCATCAGCTTGAAGCGCTCTAGGCAAGACAATCTCTTCACTGTCCCCCTCCCCCAGAACAACAAGGCGCGAGAAATACAACTCAGGAAATGACTGAATTGCCTCCCTCACAAACTTAAAAGCCTCATCTGCAGCGTCGGGCATCACGATTTGCCGGACGACCGTAACTCGATCATCGCCAAGGCGGAGGTGCCGAATATTCTCAGGCAAAACGCGCTTCAGCAACGATGGAGAATGCGTCGTAATTACGGCCTGCGCATCCCGATTCTTAGAAAACTCACCCAGCGAATTTATTACTCGCCCCAAATAATGAGGCGACAAACTATTCTCCGGCTCCTCCATTGCAACCAGCGAAAAGACCGCTGGCCTCAACTTCCCAACATCGAAATCAGAATTCTCCCCCTCAAGCACTTTTTGACCAATAGCCTGCATCGACAGCACAAGCGAAATATAGAGAATGGACTGCTGGCCATCGCTAAGCCGCGAATAATCTACAAGCAGTTCGCCGTGGCCAGGCGTGAAGCCCACGGTAAGATGTCTCAGCAGGCTTTCGAGTTCATTGCGAGCAAAAGAAAGACGTGGATCCGCATAATAGTCCCCCTTATGAAGACGCCCCCAGTGCGACGACAATTGGGCACCTATCCCAGCAATCGCAGCATGACCCGTTAGGCTTTCGCTTATCGACTTCGTGAGCTGCCCAATCTTCTCGCGTTCGATTTTCCAGTCCGCAGCACGCAAGGCACGCCCAAGGAGCGAACTGGAAGCATAGGAAATGTGATCTGTTGGATCTCTGCGCGCAGGCAGATAGTGAACCTGGATTGTATTGCGTTCGTGCTTTTGAACAGGCGCAGTCTTAACTGGATCGCCTTGCTCATTAGCCTCCAGAACATACTCAAACGACTCTTCGATATCACCATACTCATCCAACTTAGCTGTCAACCTCATTCGTACACATGGGACTCCATCCGCAGTCTCCAGTCGCATGTGAGCAAAATTCCCCGGGACAGCCAAATGTCGAGACTTTTCATCTTGAAGCTCAGCGAACTCAAACTGCGCCTCAATCCACAGAGTGCGCGGATATTCAAGCTCACCTTTTTCCAGCTGCTCCGCAGACACATGGAAATCCGTCTGTCGTATGCGCCTAAGCGACGACTCAAAGCTGAATAACCTTGCCAATGACTGCAGCACCGCAGTCTTCCCCGATCCATTTGGACCTATGACAAATGTCAACGACTCAAACGAAATGCTTGTTGGATTGAAACCGAAAGACTGGAAATTACATATCTTGAGCGATACGAGTTTCATGACCCCTCCGAACAGACGAATCTTCATGCGAAGTAGGCATGAGGATTCCATCTCTATTGCACATCAAGGCCATCTTCTTGTCTAGGCAGGCGGAGAGGTCCTGCTAGACCCAAGCCTGAGTCTTAAAGGATTTGGGAGCCTAATCGCCGATTGAACCATGGAGCCACCTCATGGGTTCGGCACCGGCTCAATCAATGTGACGACGACGCTTACCGATGCCAATCACCCGTGGGCTTCAAGCTGTTCTCCATCCGCGAGGAGTCGTTCTACTCACGGCTGGGGCTGCGCAATGGAGACGTGCTCCAGCGCATCAACGGCCTGGACCTGGACAGCCCCGACAAGGCGCTGGAGGCCTTCACCACACTCCGAGACGCCCGGCGCATCGAGCTGCAAATCGAGCGCGGCGGAGCACCAGTCCGGAAGACCTTCGACGTCCAGTAGGCCCCTTACGCCTGCGCCGCCGCCAGCTTCTCCTGCGCGGCCTCCCACCGGGCATAGAGGTCCTCCAGCTCCTCCTTGCCCGTGCGGTGCGCGTCCATCAGCGGCTTCGCCCGGGCGAAGTCGTTGTAGAGCACCGGGTCCGCCAGCTGCGTCTCGCGCTCCTTCTGTTCGGCCTCCACCTTCGCGATGCGCTCCTCCAGCTTCGCGATCTCCTTCTTGATGGGGCCCTCCACCACGGAGCGCCGCTGGCGGGCCTCCGCCTCCAGGCGCTTGCGGTCCTTCTCCGACACCGGGCCCGCCGCCCCCGCCGCCGCGCCCTTCCCGCTCGGCGCGCTCGTGTCCGCGCCCTCGGCCGCCAGGCGCACCTGCTCCTGGTGGTAGAGGTACTCGTCCAGGTTGCCCGCGTGCGACGTGAGCTTGCCGTCCGCCACCTCCCAGACGTGCGTGCACAGGTTGTTGATGAAGCTGCGGTTGTGGCTCACGAACAGGAGCGTGCCGCCGTACAGCTTCAGCGCTTCAATCAGCATCTCCGACGAGTCCAGGTCCAGGTGGTTCGTCGGCTCGTCCATCAGCAGGAAGTTGGACGGAATCAGGAGCAGCTTCGCCAGCGCCACGCGCGCCCGCTCGCCACCGCTCAGCACGCCAATGGGCTTGTCCACGTCGTCGCCGCTGAAGAGGAACGCGCCCAGCACGCCGCGCACGTAGCTCTCCGGCTTGTCCGCCGCCAGGGGCCGCACCTCTTCAATGATGGTGTTGCGGCGGTCCAGCTTGTCCGCGTGGTGCTGCGCGTAGTAGCCCACCACCACGTTGTGCCCCAGCGTCACCTTGCCGCTGTCCGGCGCCAGCTCCCCCGCCACCATCTTGAGCAGCGTCGTCTTGCCCGCGCCGTTCGCGCCCACCACGGCGATGCGCTGGCCCCGCTCCAGCCGCGCGTTCAGCCCGTCGTAGACGGTGAGCGGGCCGTAGCGCTTGGTGATGTCCTCCATCAACACCACGTCGCGGCCTGAGCGATCCACTTCCGGGAAGCGGAACTTCATCGTCTGGCGCTCTTCCAGGACCTGGACCTTCTCCAGCTTGGCCAGCATCTTCGCGCGGCTCTGCGCCTGCTTCGCCTTGGTGGCCTTCGCGCCGAACCGGTCGATGAAGCCCTGCAGCTCCGCGCGGCGCTGCTCCACCTTCTCCGCCCGCGCCTGCAGGAGCACCATCTCCTCGGCGCGCTGGCGCTTGTAGTCCTCGTAGTTGCCGGCGTACTCGCGCACGCCCTCCATCTCCAGCGACACCACCCGGTTGATCTGCCGGTTGAGGAAGTCGCGGTCGTGGGAGATGAGCACCATCGCCTTATTGGAGCGGCGCAGGAACCCGTCGAACCACGCGAGCGTGGGCACGTCCAGGTGGTTCGTGGGCTCGTCCAACAGCAGCAGGTCCGGGTCCTGGAGGAGCAGGCCCGCGAGCGCCGCGCGCATGCGCCAGCCTCCAGACAGCGCCTGGGTGGGCTTGGACAGGTCCGCGTCCTTGAAGCCCAGGCCCTTGAGGATGCGCTCGGCGTGGTGGCGGCCGTAGCGGTTCTCGAAGTCGTCCAGCTCCGCGTGGAGGTCCGCCAGCGTCTGGGCCAGCTCCAGCTGCTCCTCCTCGTCCGTGCTGGCCGCGAGCGCCGCCTCCGTGTCCTTCAGGCGCGACTCCAGCGAGTCCCGGCCGGGGACGGTGCTCATCACCGCCTCCACGACGGTGCCCTCCGGCAGGCCGGCAATCTCCTGGGGCAGGTACCCCGCCCGGGCCCGGCGGCTGTACTGGACGGTGCCCCCGTCCGGCTGGCTCGCCCCGGCGATGATCTTCATGAGGGACGACTTGCCCGTCCCGTTGGCCCCCACCAGCCCCACCCGGTCCCTGGGACCGAGGGTGAAATTGTCCTCGTCGAAGAGGACCTTCTTTCCGTAGGCGAGGCTGATGTCCTGGGCGATGACGAGGCTCATGGCGGAGGGGGGAGATAACAGCCGGCAGGGCCTTCGGGAACGGTTCTGATGCCTGCCTGACTGCCCAGGGAGCACATCTCCCCGGTTGGGCGGAAGGCGGGGCTTGCCTATACTCCCGGCACCCATGGCCGCTCCCTGCCCCCACTGCGGTAGTACCGAAGGTCAAGATCACCTGTGCGCGGCGCAGAGCCTCCAGCTCCTGGGCCAGGTGCTGGACGGCCGCTACAAGATTGAGAGCGTCCTGGGCCAGGGCGGCATGGGCATGGTGTTCCGGGCCACGCAGACGTCCGTGCAGCGCCCGGTGGCCGTGAAGACGCTCAACCCGTCGCTCGCCGCGGCGCCCCAGTTCTTCGAGCGCTTCCGCCGCGAGGCGGAGATCGCCAGCCGCCTGCGCCACCCGAACGTCATCACCATCTTCGACTTCGGCCGGGCGGCGGACGGCACCTGCTACTACGTGATGGAGCTCCTCAAGGGGGAGAGCCTCAAGGAGCTGGTGAAGCGCGAAGGGCCCATGACGCTGCGCCGCGCGGTGAACCTGCTGGAGCAGGCCACGCTGGGGCTGGCGCATGCGCACGAGGAGGGTTGCGTCCACCGCGACCTGAAGCCGCACAACATCATGGTCCAGGCGCTCGACGGGAAGGACTTCGTCAAGGTGCTGGACTTCGGTCTGGTGAAGGCGCTGGAGCAGGACGAGGAGGAGCAGCTGACCTCCACGGGCCAGGTGCTGGGCACTCCGCAGTACATGCCGCCCGAGCAGGCCGGCGGCGAGTCCGTGGACCAGCGCTCCGACCTCTACTCGATGGCGGGCGTGCTCTACTTCTGCCTCACGGGCAGCTCGCCCTACGGCGCGAACACGGTGCGCAAGGCGCTGACGGCGTCGCTGACGCAGCCCGTGCCCCCGGTGAACAGCAAGCGCCAGGGCGCGCCGGTGCCTGCGGAGCTGGATGCCTTCTTCACCAAGGCGCTCGCGCCGGAGAAGGAGGACCGGTACCAGAACGCGCAGGAGTTCATCGACGCGCTCTTGGACGCGGTGGAGGGCCTGTCCCCGGAGGAACTGGACGCGCACCCCACGGGCGGCACGCCCGGCGCCGAGCGGGGCACGGGCAGCCGCAGCCGCGCGGGTTCGGGAAGCCGTGCGGGTTCAGGGAGCCGGCTGGGTTCCGGCAGCCGCGCGGGCCGTGCGCCGGCCACGGGCAAGACGGGTTCACGTGTGGGCATGGCCCCTCCTCGGGGCGGCACGCCGGCGGGAGCGCAGGCGGCGGCTCCGCGGGCGACGTCCAACGGGAACAGCCCGGCGCCGATGGCCGCGAGCAGGCCGCGTCCCCCTGCCCCTCGCCACGTGGAGCCGGAAGCGGAGCTTCCGCCGCCGCCCAAGGGCATGTCCGGGGGCGTGAAGGCGGCGCTCATCGGCGTGCCGCTGCTGCTCATTGGCGCGGGCGTGGCGGTGGTGATGGCACGCGGGGGTGGCGAGATGGCTCCGCCGCCGCAGGCTCCCGTGGGGATGACGTCTCCGAAGGCACCTGTGGATGCGCCGCCCGCACGGGTGCAGGAGCCGGCGACGCCTCCTCCGGCGGCCTTGCCGCAGGACGTGACGGTGGAGTTCACCTCCTCGCCGTCCGGCGCGGCCATCTTCGATGGTGATGCGCAGATCGGCACCACGCCCACCAAGCTACTCATGCCGCGCTCCAAGGTCACCGAGCTGCGCTTCAAGCTCTCCGGGCATCAGGACCAGGAGAAGACCCTGGACTACAGCCGGCTCGCGGACACGGCGGAGCAGCGCGTGAACGTGCGGTTGGAGCCGGTGCGCGCTGCGCCGACGCCCCGGCCCACGAAGCCCGCGAAGTCCGGCGGCAACGACCCGGGCATCGGCGTGTTCGAGTAGGCAGCGGGTTTGAATTCCGCCGCCTCCATCCCGAGAAGCCCAGCAATCTCAACGGGTTGCTGGGTTTTTCTTTGTCCTCGTTTTCTTCAATCCCCCGCCTGCCTCCACAACGAACTTCCGGCTCAGGCAGATCGAGTGCGCAGCCGGCCTTCGTAATCACGCTTGCCGAGCGGTACACCGCGCGAGCGGAGGATGTCGTAGGCAGTGACGGCGTGGAAATGGAAGTTCGGCAGGGAGAACGAGAGGATGAACGTCTCCGCAGTGAAGGCGAGTCTCCTCGGCCCGATCTGAAGGTCCAGGTCCTTGCCCGCGCACTGGTCGACCTCGTCGGGCGTGAACGCCTCCAGCGCCACTTCCGCTTTGCCCATCATCGCCTGCAGGTCGGCGAAAGGGACCGGTCCGACCAAGGCCGGCGGGGCGAACACACCGGTCTTGAGGGCTTCCACTCCCCACACGGAATGGTGCCATGTGGCTTCGACCTGAAAGTGGAAGGGCGCCATGTCGTCGAAAAGGCGCGCCTTCACGAAGTCGTCGGGATCAACACCTGTCTCGGCGCAGTGCCTGGCCGCACGGTCGAGAAAGCCAGCGACGGCCCTCACGGTCTGCAGGAAGGTGGGCACGCTGAGGTCGTAGAGTGATGTCGCCATCGGCTTTCCCTCACTTTCTGGCGCTAGCGTTTCCGCCTTTTCAGGATGCGCCCGAACGACCACGACAGCAAGAACCGGGGGGACGCCCCCGGCGCCGTTCAAGCTCGACGGCAAGGGCTACACTGGGCAGTTAGAGGCCGCGAAGAAGGTCCTCCGCGCCGGCCAGGGAGCACCGTGAACATGCGCCTGCATCGAGTCCTGCCGCTCGCGCTCGTCCTTCTCCAGGTAGCCTTCCTCACCGCCTGCCAGCCGCCCCTGGACGTGACGCTCGCGTCCAGCCATGAGCGCCTCCCCAGCCCCGCCTTCGTCGTCGACGAGCCCTCCCAGGACGGAGGCCCGCCGCGGTACGACGTCATCCGCGTGGTAACCGAAGAGGGGAAAACGGTGTGGCACGTGCGCGCTGTCTCCTTCGGCGGGACGCGCGGACGTCGCATCGTCTACGGCGAGGTGCCGGACGGCTTCGAGATGGTCGAGCCCGCCCAGCAGCTTCAGTCGGGACGGCTCTACAGCATTGGCGTCTCGGGCGAGGCCTCCGGCGCGCTGCCCTTCGTCACCGGGCAGGACGGCAGCGTGCGACCGGAGAAGGAGTAGCGCACAGAGCGCCCCGCGCGTCTCCCCCAACGGGGCGCACACAGCCGCGCGACTTTGACTTGCCACCTTCCCCGCTCATGGGTTGCATGTGGCACGCCGCCATCAAGAGTGACTGGCAGGGCCGCTTCCTGCTCATGCCCGCGGAGGCCGGCGGCACCGCTACCCGCTATTCGACGCCTTCCACGAGACGTTCCCGGAGGTGGAGCGCACCGCCTCCAACTTCGCGGAGTTCCTGGAGCGGGCGCTGCGCTCTCCGCGCTCATCAATCGCGTACGACGCGCCCGGCAAAACCGCGCCTTTCTTCGCGGCTTTGCGGCTTTGCGCGCGATGCCTTTCACCTTCTCAGCGGAGCGCGCGCCTGGACCTGATCGAGTAATATTGGCACCAAATGAAAGGTGCGCCATGTCTCTGAATGCCTACGATTCATCTGCTGGCCTGTTCATTCGCGGGCTGGCCAACTTGAAAACGTTATTGACGAAGGCCGAAGCCCATATCGCCGCCAACGGCAGCGGTGAAGCCGCTCTGCTGGACGCGCAACTCGCCACAGAAGGTCGCGTGCGCGGCGTTGCAGGTCATCCGAATGACGTGCACATGTACACGCTCGCGGCCCAAGTCCACTGGGCTGCAGAGGGAGCCAGGTTGGCGGTGGCGCACCTGCTGGGTGCGCCATCGGTGCCGGCCGCAAGCGATGAAAAGAGCTTTGCGGATCTGTACCAACGCCTTGATGCGACGATCGCATCTCTCCGAGAGATCGCGCCGAGCGACCTCGAAGCTGGCCTCGAGCGAGCGATCGTGATCAAGAACCGCGGTGGCTCAATGAGCTTCAGCGGCAGCCAGTTTCTGATCGAATTCGCGATTCCCCACTTCTTCTATCACATGACCACCGCCTACGGCATCTTGCGCAACCAAGGCGTGCACCTCACCATGGGAGACTTTTTGGGCGGCAAGGGGTGAACGGTATCTGTTCGGGCTGCTGTGTTACCCCTGTTGGGCCGCATGTGCCCCCAGTGTGCCCCTCCGGCCGCTCCTCACTCACGGCTAATCCTCGACAGGGCGCTCGGGTGTCACCTTCCACAGCTGCCCCGAGTCATTGCAGCCTGCCTTGGCGAGGATGGGGATGTTGTTGGCCCTGCTGTCATTGACGATATCCAGCGACAGCGCGTCGCCCTGCGCCTGGGTCGTCAGCCTGTAGATGCCGTTGGGCTCCGGATTCAGCTTCCATCGCTGCTCCGGAACATCCGCCGATTTGACGAGGAGGGGGCGATTGCCGGCGGTGTTGGCAAGGGACATGCTGGTCCCACGCCACTGGGTCGTCAGACGGTAGAAGCCGTTGGCCTCCGGAGTCAGCTTCCAGAGCTGCCCCGTGTACCTGCCCGTCTTGGCGAGGATGGGGGTGTTGTTGGCCTTGCCGTCCCCGATGATGTCCAGCGACATCCCATCGCCCTGCCACAGGGTCGTCAACCGGTAGTAGCAGCGGGCATCGAAGGGGGCGGACACCGGCGGCGGAGTGGGCGTTGCAGGCAGGGTGGGTGTCGTGGTCGAGGGCAGCTGCCACAGCTGATGGAGCAACGCGAGCATGCCCGGGTCGTGCCTGGCCAGCTCTTCACGTGTGAAGGGATAGAAGTCGTTGCGGCCGAAGAGCGCCTCCGAGGTCTCCGCGAAGTACTCCCCCACGTCTGTCATGGCATAGGCACGCTCGAACGTGTTGGACCGCTCGGGTCCCCACCAGCGCTCCACGCAGTCGAAGCTCTTGCTTGCCATCGCGCGCTCATAGGCAGCCGCGAGGCCGGCGTGCTCCCAGCCGAGCACCTGGTCGTGATAGGCATGGCTGAGTTCGTGGAGCACGAATAGGGGCATCCGCCTGGTTTCCTTCTCGAAGATGAGGACGTTCGAGAACTCGATGCTCTTCCGCATCGCCGGGTTGCGCCCACTCTGGAGCAGCAAGGCATCGCCAGCATGGTACCAAGCCACCTGCGGCTCGTTGGGATAGGGCGGCGACAGCCACAGCGTCACCTTGCGAAGCTGAGCCACAGGGCCCGCGGGGATGATCCGGACGACCTCCTTGAGCTGCGCCGCCAGGAGCACCAGGGCCTTGTCCGTCAGGGGCTTGTTCGCCCCTGCCAGCAGGCGTTCATCAATGCGAACCGTCCAGCCCTCGATGGCCCGGGTCTGGTAGGTGGGAACGGGGCTGGCCGCTGAGGCGACGCAAGCGAATGCCAGGGCGGCCAGGAGGAGCCCTTTGGGAGAGTGCATGCCTCATCATACTCTCCGTGTGGCAGGCAGTGCCCACCCTCTACGCTGCGATGGAAGCGTGGCGGGCCTGTCATCCCCACCCGCACGGTCCTGTACGGCATGGGCACGCTGTTGAATCCTAACAGTGCGAAGGACTCCTGCCTGGGGGGAGCATGTCGAGCCATTTCGGGTTCATTGATCACCGTGACGGTGCGAACATCCGGACGCTCCCAGCGGAGGCGAAGGGGTCCGAATGCCTGACGCGTCAGCCCCTGCCCCCAGGCGCCCGCGTCTCCGTCATCCGTGACCGTGCCCAGACATCCGGATGGTCCTACGTGGCAACACGTGTGGAAGGGTATTTGCTGAAGGGCTACGTGCAGGGCCTGCGCATCACCACTCAGCTGCCAGAACCGGCAGCAACCCTCTACGCAATCCGTCCCGGGGATTGTCTGGAGCGCATCGCCGCGCACATCTACAGACAGGGAATCGCCCCAGGAAAGGATTTGCGTTTCTATGAAAATGTCATCCACCATGTGAACGCGCAGTGCGGGCGCAAGGGTGTCCGGCGCGACGGCGGCGATGTGAAGCTCATGGCGGGAGAGCGCATCTGGCTGGTCAGCCTGGCGTTCGCGGACCAGCTCCAGGGCCTCGTCCCCAGTGGCTCCATCACGGGCGGGGCGCTCGCCCGGGCACGGAAGGCCGCGCGGCACCTGGAGGATGTCATCGCGTCCGTGGAGGAGGCGCCCAAGCACTTCCGCGCGGTTGCCGGGCAGTATCGCGATGCCATCCTCGAACACCTGCCGGAGATCATCGGCATCGTTCTGGCATTCATCGGCGCGGAGTTCCTGTCCACCCTTCTGGCAGCGTCACCGACAGGGGTGGGGCAGCTCGCGGCGGCCATCATCCAATTGGCGCTGGCGGTTTTCGGCGTCCAGGGCCTCGTCGAGGCAACGGGCGAAGCCCTGACGCACGCGAAGCAGTGGCTGGTCCAGGCGTGGCAGGCCCATGGGAACCCAGAGAAGATCGCGGAGGCCAGCAAGTCCTTCTTGCGAATGTTGATCAGCATCGCCATGGCCGCGCTGGCGTTCATGGGCGCGAAGTCCAACCTGCAACGGGGGCTCAAGCTGGCTGAGAGCGTGAAAATCACCCTCCCCCGTGTTGTCATGATGGAGACGGCCGGCGCTGGTGGCTCGGCCGTGGCGGTCCCCATCTTCCAGCCGGGTGCCATCACCGCGGCGCCCACTACCCTGCCATTGAATCCCTGGGGCTGGGGCACGCCCCTGATGTCCCAAGCGGCCAAGGGCGGCTCGGCCTCCAAGCCGCCCCTGACGGACCGGGTGCTGGGGGACGCCGAGTTGGAGAAGCTGCTGGAGAAGCTTCCCAATTGGGACAAGCTCAAGCAGTTCGTCGGGCGTCAGATTCCGAAGGAAGGGACTCCCGCGTTCGACGCCTTCAAGAAGGAACTCCAGGAGGCGGGTTATCGCCTGGAGAAGCTGAGCGACGGGCCGCAGCCGTACCGCCTCCGCCGGCCGAATGGGCAGTCCCTGGGCAACGAGTACGCGGCGCTCACGGTGACCGAGGACGGGCTCATCGTGCTCAAGTCCAGCAAGGCACCGTCACGCATCAGCATCTTCACGCGCTACCGGAAGAACTACCTGGACTGGGTGAAGCAGACCCATGACGAGGCGGCGCGGGCCGCGGCGGAGGCGCGCATCTCCCAAGGCCACCCCCTGCATCACCTCATCCCGGACGCGGAGGCACAGACGAACCAGTTGGTCCGCGAGGCCATGAAGCGTGTCGAGGGGTATACGATTGACCGGGGTTCGAACATCCTCGACATGCCTCCGGGAGCAAACCCGGAATGGGGCTATATCCACTCGGGCAGCCACCCCTCGTACAGCAACCTTGTCAGGAGCATGCTCAATCGTGAACTGGCGAAGCTCATCAAGCTGGGTCCTCCCTCTCGATGGACCCCCAAAGCCATTGACGACGCCATCCGCAAGGTCGAAGACGAACTGCGCCACGCCATCGAATCCAAGGTTCTGGAGGCTCCGGTCATCAAGAAGGTCTACGATGGAGACGTGCTTGTCGGCCAGAAGCTCGCCAGGGTGGAGCTCCCGCTCTCCTCGGAGTCGAACACCGCATGATTCATGAACTGCTGCCGGACGTTACTCACATCACGGAGGATGGGGTCCATGATGCCGAGATCATCGAGTTCGACGGCTTCGAGTACGTGACGTTCCATGAGCCCTCCATCGACTACCAGCGAGAGCAAGGGGCGCCCGAGGTCGTCGAGTTCGTGGGCAACCTGGAGAACGCTGCCTGGCTTGACCATCTGGTCACCACGCCTCTGGGCCTGCTGCTGGTGTCCAAGCGCATGGTGCGCGTGCTCGAATCCGTGGGGCCCTTCCGCCACCGCGCCATTCCCACGGTCATCTACTCGAAGCGCATCAAGCACCTCGTGCGCGACCGCTTCACACGGCAACGGACCTGGTACCCGGTGACGGACCCCACGATGAAGAACGAGGACTTCGTCATCCTCCAGTTGCTGGAAGAAACCCCTTGTCTGGACCGTGAGCGCACCCTCGTGAAGGGAGTGCCATTTCATCAATCCGGTGAATCCGTCCTGGGTCAGGACGAAGCCCTGCCCCTGGTACTCCGCGAGCCGACAGGGGGCTTCCCGCCCGTCTTCTGTGTCCCGGAGCTGACCTTCTACTGCTTCACCGAGGAAGCCCGGCAGGCCTGCGAGGCCGCTGAACTGAAGGGCCTGTGGTGGCGCCCTCAACGCTGACCTCCGTGCCCATTGCGAGGGCACCGGAGGCCCGGCCCTTGACGACACGATGGCCCCCGAAGCCGAAGCGCGGATGGTGTCCCAGTTCGGCACCTGCTCTCACGCGGAGAAACAGGCAAAGTCACCGCCAGTGCAAAGGTTTGCATGTGGCGCTGAACGCTACAATCAAGCAGGCCCTGTGACGTGAATCGACACATCTCCCTTCACGAATCACAATCGCCATGTCCGCGCCTCACTCTGGAATCCCTGGGAACGCTGGACTCCGCGATGACTGGCATGAAGCCTGCTTTGCTTCGTGCCTGCGTCATTGCGACGTAAAACCAACCTCTACCCAGGAAGACAAATGCACATGCGGATCATCGTGGGACTTCTGGCCGGCGGACTGATGCTCGGTTGTGGCGGCGTCGATTCGGAAGCAACGACAGGCGACGAGCGCACGGTCCAGGCACAGGCCGCCATGGCCGACGAGTTCGAGGTGAAGGCCGACGGAGAGGGCGGCGTGTCCTGCAACTCAGAGCAACGGAAGATCGCGGAGGCCCACATGGTCAAGAATCACAGCAGCTTCGCGAAGATGGACAGTTGTGAAATCGTGGCCATCAACTACAAGCTCTACATCCGCTACACCTACTACTTCTGAAGCCTGTCGTTTCGCGATGCATTGGTCCGGCCTGCTTACCCGGCGGGCCGGGCCCTCCATGCTGTGACGGGTGCGGAGTGTGCCAGCCTGCGCGCGAAGGGCAGACCGTGCGCATGCAGCCACTGGCGTGTCGCGTCCCGCAGCCCGGCCTGATCGAGCAGCTCCCCCACGGTGTGCCGTGACAGGTCCTCCAGGACGGCGTGGAGCTCGGCCTTCACCCCCTCGCGCACTTCGGGACGCGCGAGGTTGTGGGCAATCACCTGGGGCGCCATCGAGTCGAGCTGCTCGTGGGGAACCCGGTTCAGCGCCTCCGCGGCGTCGGCCTCTGTCTTCTCCAGGGTGGACAGGAAGACCTTCTTGCGCTGAGCCCCCAGGGACCGGGCGGTCTCTTCGCTGGCGAGCCGCTCGGCGATCCGCCGCTGCACCAGGGCCATGGAGCCGTCGATGACCTCGCGCACGCGGTCCTGCAAGCTGCCGCCCAGGCCTCCCAGGATTCCCTTGCTCGCCGAGGCCGCCGCTCGCGCACCCCAGCTCAGCGCATCCCGCAGCCCGCCGCCACCCACCCCGGGAGCACCCGCGATGACCTTGCTCACCAGGGACGACAAGGTCTCCTGGAGCGTGGTGCGCACGGTCTCCCGCACCTGCTCGGACGCCACCATCTCGTCGATGGCCTTGCGAGGCAGGTGCACCGGCTGGCCCAGGAGCGCCGTCAGGGACGCGGTGGCCTCTGCGGGGAGCCACGCGCCCAGCCGGGTGCGGCTCTTCGCCGCGCGCGCGAGCAGGCGCGTGCGCATGGGGACCACCAACCGTGCGTGCCAGTCCATCACCCGCGCGGGCGTCAACGCGAGGTCGACCGCGGCGAGGACCCGGTCGGGGTCCACCCAGTCCGAGACGCGGGAGGCACAGAGCGCGTCGAAGGTCAGGTCCAGCAGTTCCAGGAGCGCGGCGTCGTCGAGTTCGGACATCGGAGCGTTCCTACTACGGACCGGAGCCGGAAGAGCGGGGTTCACGGCCTCCCATGGCGCCCCGTGGACACATCCGAGCCCCGCATTCGTGATGGGGCCTTCCCTAGAAGTTGGCCTGGAAGCAGAGGAAGTTGCCGCCCGTGAAGTAGAAGCCGCCTGAAACGGTGGTGCTTGCCGCCTCGACGCAGAGGCTCACGACGAACTCCGCACGCTCCCGGTTCTCGCCCGACACGGTGTAGGTGTTTCCCGGGAACAGGGTCGATTGGCCGTCCCGCGTGGACCCATCCACCATCACCCGGAAGAAGCCACCCAGCTCCGACTTGAGGATCGGGAAGGGCCTGCTGGCATACGCGGAGAGGGCGACATCCACGCGCTTGGGGGTCGCGCTCCCGCAGAGCGCCGCGTCGGTCCTGACGCTCACCTAGCGAGCGTCGTAGAGGATGGGGCCGGTGGTGCCCAGCCGGTCCTTGTTCGGGAAGTTCTCGTAGTTGAGGCAGGTGGGTTCCCAGAGCGCCGCGCACACGTTCGAGCTGCAGAAGTGCGTGCCGTAGTCGCAGTTCGACTGCCCCGCTCCCGTGCAGGGGGCCCCGCTGTCACCGCGCACCTTGCACTGCCCCGTGGTGGTATCGCAGCGCAGCCCCTCGGTGCATTCCGCATCCGCCGTGCACTTCGGCGTGCAAACGGCATCCTGGATCGAGCACACCCGGTCGAAGGTGCTGCGCCCTTCGTTGCACAGCACATCCGTGGAGCACTTGCAGACCCGCTGCGAATCGGTGGGGCTCAGCACGTCGCAGATCTTCGCCGAGTCCGGACAGTCCGCGGCACTCATGCAGGTCTGGACACAGACCTCCGCCGTGGGATGGCAGAGCTCCGAAGCAAGACAGTCCGCGGAGGTCGTGCACCGCAAGGTCCGGGGCACGCACGCACCGGTCGCGTGCTCGCACCGCTGCTCCAGGTCACAGTCCGCATCCTGCGTGCATGTGCCCGCATCGGCGCCCCCGTCAGTGCCCGCATTGGCGCCGGCGTCAGTGCCCGCGTCGAAGCCTCCGTCAGTGCCCGCGTCGACGCCTTCGCCAGCGCCCGCATCGAGGCCCCCGTCAGTGCCCGCGTCGACAACGACGTTCACGCCGCCATCCGCGTCACTGTCGATATCGCGAGTAGAGCAGCCCCCCATCACCACGCTGATGACAACGAACATCCAAAGCTTCAAGCCGCTTTCCCCCTGGGCCATGTGCATGGCGATTGTATCCGAGGACGGTGCCCCCTTCTCCTGTTCCTACGGCCTGGCTGCGCCAGCAGGTCCGTGCCGTGTTTGCGGAGCTCCTGGCCGCCCATTCCTGACCGGGCAAAAAGCAGCCCCTGGGGACAGTCGTCCCCAGGGGCCGCTCGTTCCGGAGGCGAGCGCGTTGACTACGGGCTGAGGGAGAAGCTTCCCGACCAGGCGCCGTAGGACAACGTGGTGATGCCGTTGCGCGTGGTGCCCGTGTAGCTGGACTGCCCTGGCTGGATGGTGACGGACACGTTGCCACCCGAAGCCGGAATCACCCCCGCGTGCACCGCGGCCGCGCAGGCGTTCGAGTCATCGGTGTAGAGGTCCGTCCCCCACACCGTGCCGCCGCTCACCGGACCGCAGCTGCACCGGATGCTCGTGCCGTTCTGGCCGCGATAGGACGTGAAGCTGTAGCTGGAGCAGGTGTTCAGCGGAGGCGTCGTGCCGCTGACGGAGAAGCTCCCCGACCAGGCGCCGTAGGAGTACGTGGTGACGCCGTTGCGCGTGGTGCCCGCGTAGCTGGACTGCCCCGGCTGGATGGTGACCACCACCGTCCCACCCGCCGTGCCGATCGCGCCGGCATGCACCGCGGCCACGCAGACGTTCGAGTCGTCGGTGTAGAGGTCCGTCCCCCACACGGCGCCGCCGCCCACCGCGCCGCAGCCGCAGCGGATCTGCGTCCCGTTCTGCCCGCGATAGGAGGTGATGTTGTAGTTCGAGCAGCTCTGGACCGCACCGCCCGAATAGAGGGCCGACAGCGCGGTGATGTCCGAGCCGGTCCACTCCCCCGTCTCGGTCGACCGGAAGCACGAGTTCATGACCGAGCCGCCCACGGTGGCCGTGGTGGGCGTGTTGGGGATGTGGATGGCCCCCACGCCCGCCTCGCCCTCGTCGCCACCGATGCCGCAGCTGATGCTGCGGTTGTAGTAGTCCGAGTGACGGAAGCCGATGGCGTGACCCAGCTCGTGGGTGATGACGTGCTCGTTCACGTCCGCGCTGTAGCTGTCCAGGCCAGTGCCAATATAGAAGACGCCATAGGGCATCCCGTTCGACGGGAAGCCCGCCTGGCCGCCAGTGCCGGTCGTGGTCTCCGCGGAGATGTTCGCCGTACAGCCCGTGGTCGGTCCGCGAGCGAAGGTGAGCCGCAGCCCCTGCTCGTTGTAGTTGGCGATGGCCAGGTCCAGGCCCTGGCTCAGGTTGGAATAGCTGTTGAACGCGGCGGTGGGGTTGACGCAGATCTTCGTCACGCCCGTGCCGACCTGGTTCGTCGTGCGGTACTGCTCGGCACTCCCCTCCTCCAGGGGCTGGAGCAGCTCGCGGGACGCCTCGAGGGTCACGTGAGCGTCGCGGCCCACGTACACGTTTCCGTCGAAGACCTGGATGTCATTGGCCGGAAAGCCGGCCTCGATCAGGTTGGAGATGATCTCCCGGTTCTCCACTTCCGGGTCGCCTCCGCAACCGGCAATGGAGACACCAACGAGCAGCGCCATGGAAAGTCTACGCATGCAAACCTCCTGTTCGAGGAAAGGACAGCGCGCGACCGCGCGTCCCCATCCATGCATGCTCCAAAGCCAATCCAATAACCGCAAAACGCGTAAATGCAAACTGCACGACATTTGCGGCTGGACGCGCCATGAGTGCTCCGCGAACGTCAGGCCGGCCTCCAGCCGCTCACTCCCTACAAACCATGCCCCTCCACCGTCCTCGCTCCGTCCTCGCCGGATTGCTGCTGCTCGCCCTCATGGCCTGTAGCGCTCAGCCCGTCGGCTCCGTCCAACTCGCCGGCTCCGTCCAGCAAGCCCTCTCCCTGAGTGATGTCAGCCGCGTCCAGGTGACCCCATCACCGCCAACCAGACCACCGCCGTGTTCCTCAGCCTCCAGGAGCTTCCGGCCCTCGCGCCCTATGACAATGAAGCGCCCGTCATTGACTCACTGACCGCCTCCAGCAATGCGCTTCAGCCAGGCGCCTCCCTCGCGCTGTCCGCCACGGTTCATGACCCCAACCCCGGAGACACGCTCACCCTGGCCTGGACCACCTCCGGTGGCACCTTCTCAAACACCACCTCCGCGGCCTCCTCGTGGACGGCGCCTGCCTTCCCCGGCGTGCAGACCCTCACCCTCACCGTGACGGACTCCCAGGGCTCCGCTGTCTCCGTCTCCCTCTCCGTCAACGTCGTCCCGGACCTCGTCACCGGCGACGCCACCCTCGACATCTCCTTCAACCGCTGGCCTGTCGTCACCAGGGTCTCCGCTTCCCTCAACCGCCTCGACGCGGGACAGTCCACCGCCGTCACCGCGCTTGCGTCCGATGCGGATGCGGATGCCCTCTCCTACCAGTGGACCGCTTCCTGTCCCGGCACCTGGGCGGATGCGACGTCCAGCACCGCCTCGTTCATCCCCTCCTCCAGGCCGGCCGGCGCATGCAACAACTGCCGCCTCACCGTCGCGGTGCAAGACGGCCGGGGTGGACAGACCACGGGCTCGCTCAACCTCTGTGTCGCCGACACCGCTCCCGTGCGCTTTGCTCCGACTTTCACGAGCTTCTACCAGTCCGCCACGTCCACCTCGCCTGAGCAGACGGTGGCCTTTGACGTCACCGCCCTGGACCCGCAGGCCAGCCCCCTGACCTTTGCCTGGACCGCCAGCACAGGCGCACTGGCCACGGCGCAGGACACCGCCAACACCAGCCATGTCGTGTGGACGGCGCCTGCCTTCACGGCAGCGGGCATCCTCCCCACCATCACCGTCGTCGTGACCAATGCCCACGGCCTCTCGGCCTCGAAGTCCTTCACTGTCTCGGGGCTGCCGGCAGCCATCGACCCCACCAGCGCGCTCACGAGCGGAGGATTGACCTGGGTGAGGCCGGGGGCGGCCACCGTGACCTGGATGGATGGAATGACGTACTGCTCGAACACGGCCATCGCGGGTCAAACCGGGTGGCGCATGCCCACCGTCGAAGAACTGACCGATTTGTGGGTCGACAAAGGCACGAACCAGCTCGCGGCGGCAGGCTGGCCGCTCGATTGGATCTGGGCCATGACACCCATCTCCAATGGCCATCGGGTGACGAACATGGCGACCGGCGGCTCCAGCTACTCCCTGGATTCCGACAAGCAATTCCTGACGTGTGTTCGTGGGACGGGGGAATACCCCGCCACCGTCTCCCATGCAGGACGGACCTGGATGCGGCCGGACGCGTCCCTGCGAACGTACGCGAACGCGGAGACCTATTGCTCCAGCAGGACGACCGCCAACCACACGGGGTGGCGGTTGCCGACCTCGTCGGAGCTGGAGGCACTGCACGTCGAGAAAGGCGGTCGTTTCCTCGCGAACGCGGGATGGACTCTTGAGTGGATCTGGAGCTCGACCCCCTACGCCAGCGGTCTCATCGTCGTGCGCGGCGGTGGCACCTGGAGCCTGGGCGATCGCAGTGCCAGCACGTTCAATGTGACCTGCGTCTACCCCTGATCCCAGGGGGGCGCCCAGAGGCCTCCGGACTCAACGGCATCCGGAGGCTTCGCCGACCAGCTCCGTCACGGCGTCCGGGTGGCTGATCATCGCGACGTGGGAGCTCTCGATTTCGACGGCCTGGGAGCCAGCGCGCTGGGCCATGACTCGCTGGGCCTCGGGCGGAATGGTGTGGTCGTCGCTGGCAATCAGATACCAGGACGGAAGGTCCTTCCACGCAGGCGGGCCGGAGGGGCTCTGGAAGATGGAGGCGGCGGCCGGGCGTTGGCTCGCGGCGAGCACCGCCGCGTCCTCCTCGGAGAGGTCGCCCGCGAAGAGTTCGTGGAAGAAGGCGGGGTCGATGTAGCCGTCAGCATCCTCCGTCCCGGCTCCAGGGAAGGGGCGCAAGACAAGGTGGTTGCCAAGCTCGGATTGGCCACCGCCGAGCGTGTTGGCGGCCAGGAGCGTCTCTCCCTCGTCGAGTGCATACGCGGCGACGTACACGAGCGCCTTCACGTTTGGGTTACCGGTGGCCGCGTTCGTCATGACCGCTCCGCCATAGGAGTGGCCGACCAGGACGATGGGGCCCGTGAGGGTGCTCAAGAAGGACCGCAGGTACTCCGCGTCCCCGGCGATGCTGCGCAAGGGGTTGGCGAACGCGTAGACCGTGTAGCCCTGTTGCTGAAGCGGCGCGATGACTCCGGCCCAACCGGATGCATCGGCGAAGGCCCCGTGGACGAGGACGACCGTGGGCTTTTCACAAGCGTCGGCCGGCTGCTCGTCGCTGACGGGACCAACGTTGGATGCAGGCGAGCAGGCAACCAGCAGTGCCCCGAGGGCCCAGAGCAGGCCCCACCGGCGCAGGTTCTGTTCCGTGAAGCACTGAGTGTTCATGGCCCCCCCAAGGACTCGAGTCGCCTGCGTGCGAATGGCGCAGGCCGACCTGAGGGTGGAGGGCGCCCGTGGACGTGCCAACGCGGACCGCGGTCCAAGCCCCGGCAGGCCAACCGCGTGTCCTCGACTGCTCAAAGAAAGGCACGCGGACTCTCATGGGAATAGACTCACCGCCCATGATCAAGCTCCACCAGTTCCACCCCTCCGGGAATTGCTACAAGGTCCGTCTGCTGCTGCATCAGCTCTCGATTCCGTTTGAGACGCGGGAGGTGGACCTCTCCGCGGGAGAGACGCGCACGCCGGAGTTCAAGGCGATGAACCCCATTGCCCGGACCCCCACCGTGGAGCTGGAGCCCGGGGTCTTCCTCGCCGAGTCCAACGCCATCCTCTGGTACTTCGCCGAGGGCACGCCCTTCATTCCCACCGACCGGCTGGAGCGGGCGCGGATGCTCCAGTGGATGTTCTTCGAGCAGTACAGCCACGAGCCCTACATCGCCGTGGCCCGGGCGTGGCACACCTTCTTCGGCATCCCATCCGGCAAGGAGAAGGAGCTGGAGGAGCGCACCCAGAAGGGCTACGCCGCGCTCGACATCATGGAGGGGGAGCTGCGCAAGCGGCCCTTCTTCGCGGGCGAGCACTACAGCCTCGCGGACATCGCGCTGTATGCGTACACGCACGTGGCGGAAGAGGGCCGGTTCGACCTGGGCCGCTATCCCGCCATCCGCGCCTGGTTCGAGCGGGTGCAGGCCCAGCCCCGCCACCTGCGCATCACCGACGTCCTCAACGCGCCGTAGGCCCTGGAGGAGGTGTAGCCTTGGGGCATGCTTCATCCCGACCACTACACCCGAGCCGCCATGGATGCCGAGTTCCACGTCCAGGTTGAGATTGACCGCGTGGTGCTTCCCTCGGAAGTGCAAGGCGTGGCAGTCGTTGAAGGACGCGTCGCTCGTGTCTTCCGAGGGGACCCGGCGCTGCTCACCTCGAACATCTCCTTCGAGGTGAGCGCCATCCGCGAAGGAGCCAGAATGCCTCCCAGTGGGGTTCGCTGGCTGATTGCCGAAAAGCTGGAGCGGGCCGTGGCGATCGAGGCCTACCTCAACCGCAACGGCTACGGTGGCTACGAGGTCGCCAGATGGCAGGCCTTCCTCATCGATGCGGTGACGGACACTCCAGCGCGGCCCTTCACCGAGCAGGACCTGGTGTTCCGCTGAGGCAAGCAGCCCTCTGCGTTCCCCTCGGCGATACGGCCGTCACCGGGGAAGGGACTCCAGGGCGTGGATGGCCTCGAAGAGGACCGCGCGGAACTCGTGGTCCTCGTCCTCTTCGTCGCAGGCCTCTCGGTGCCCCAGCAGCAGCGGGAGCAACGAGACGTCCTCCAGCGCCTGGGCCGCCTCCACGTCCAGCGTGGTGACCACGGGCCCCTCCAGCGCGCGCCGCAGCGGTTCCAGGACGCGCGCGTCCTTGCGCAGGGCCAATCCCAGGAGGGCTTCCCCGCGAATCTTGACGTGCGTCTCTGAGAGCCGGTCCACCAGCGCCTCGCGCAGCTCCGGCGTGTCCACTTCGCGTGCCTGGGAGCCGAGCGTGAACGTGGCCCACTCGCGCACGACTTCGTCAGCGTCGCGTGAGAGGTGGATCAACGCCTGGAGCGCCTGGGGGTCCCGGTGGCTCGCCAGCCCCATGACGACGCCGAAGCGGACGTGGGCGTCCGGGTGCTCCTTCAGGGGAAGGAGCGCGGGCACCGCACGGGGATCCCCCAGGTGGCCCAGCGCGGCGGCCATCGCCTCCAGCACTGCGGCGTCCTGCTCCTTCGCGAGCGCCGGCAGGAGCGCGTCCGTGAAGCGGGCGATGCGCTCCGGGGAGCGGTGCCGGAAATCCAACTGCGCCAGGACGTTCGCGCCGCGTCCCCGCTCCTTCGGTGAGGAGGACTGGAGCCAGGCCGCGGCCCGCTGGAAGACCTCTTCCCCGCCGCGGTGGTGCAGCTGCCAGATGGCCCGCCACGCGCCCTCGTCCTCCTCGCCACCCTGGAGGGTGCGGGAGAACAGTTCATCGGTGGAGAGGTCTGCTTCGGGCGGGGAATCCATGCCGGGCAGCCTAGCGCCGGACGCCCCTGCTCCACAGGCCCGGCGCCGTTGCACCGGGCCTGCGTGCGTTCACTTCAGCGCACGGTGAATACAGCTCCGTGAACGGCCCGCTGGCCGTCGCGCAGCCCACGGCCAGCACCTCGCCGGAAGGCAGCGGGGTGAGCGGATGGCCCGCGCGCGTGACGAACTGGGTACGCGGCACCCCATCGCCTCAGGCGAACCGCTCGCGGAAGGCCCGCAGGTTGGGCCCATCCCCTCCCCGCTCCCACACCGCGAACACCACGCGCTCGAAGACGCCGGGGAACGCATCCAGGGCGCGAGCAAAGGCATCCGCCGCGTCGTGCGGATTGTTGCGGAAGGCACCGCAGCCCCACGCGCCCAGCACCAGCGTGCGGTGCCCGTGGTGCGCCGCCACCTGGAGCACCTTGATGGCCCGCGCGTGCAATTCCTCTCGCATGCGGGGCAACAGGTGCGGCGCATTCCGCTCGGCAGAGCCGGCGTTGGGCGCGGGCGCGGTGATGAGGGAGACCTGGAAGGGCTTCTCCAGCAGCGTGAGCCCCTCATCGCGGAAGAAGGGCACCTGGGGCGAATAGATGACGTGGTCCGTGTACAGCGGCGAGCGGTCGGCGCGGTTGGCGTCGTAGTAGTCGCGCTGCGTGAGCAGACATGGATAGAGCGCCGAGCAGCGCGCCAGGTCCTCTTCCTGCGCCTTCGCTCCGCCCAGGAAGCCGCCGCCGGGATTCCTCGCGGACGCGAAGTTGAGCGCGACGACGTCCGCCACGCCCTCCACCTCCACGCAGCGGCGCGACGCGGCGCCGGTCTTCTCTGGAGTGACCTCGATACGAAGCGCGGAGCCTCCCGCGCGTGGCTCGGGCCGGGGCAGCCGCGCGAAGTCTCCAGGCCGGTAGAGCACCGTCCCTCGCAGGGCGCCTTCCACCTGCTCCCGGAACAGCACGGGCCGCCCGGACGGCGCCACGTACTCCCCCCGCTCCACGATTCCCACCGTCTCCTGCGCAATCCCCTTCAGCGACATGTCCCTCTCCCGAAAGTCTTCGTGTACTAAAAACACGAAGATGGGCGCCTGGTCCTGACAGGCGAGCGGAGTCTGGGTATTTCGGAGAGAATGATGTCTTCACGCTGAGCCTCGCCAGCGTCGGCTTCGCGCCCGCGGCGGGTCGGGGCCTGATGTCTGGAGCCATCAGGCCCCCGACTCCAGTCACCAGGGCCGCGACCCTCGCTTCGACGTAACCCCCTGGAATCAGACGTGGCGTGTGGCCCCAGGGGCCGTGAAACGGTGGGCACGCGGGGTGCAGTAGGGGTGGTCCGTCGCTGCACTCCACTCCCGAGGCCCTCCCATGAAGCTGCGCTCCTCTTCGTTCTCCAAGCCCTCTTCGTCGTTCGGCTCCACCTCCACCTCCCGCCCCCGCAGCGGCAGCGTGCCGGCGAAGCCCGAGACCGCGAAGCCGAAGCCGGTGGCGACGCCCGCGGAGCTGCAGGCGGGCAAGAACAACCTCAAGCCCACCGACTACGGCGTGGTGGACCCCAAGCTCCAGGGCATCCGGACCCGCCGTGACAGCGGCCAGTCCGGCGCGCAGTTCGCGGACTTCACGCAGGACGTGCGCAACTCCACCAACCGCCTCACGAGCAAGCCCGTGGGCAACCAGATGCTGAACGACATCAACGGCCGCACCCAGGCCGTGAACCCCGGCGCCACGGGCACGCTGCGCCAGCCGCTGACGTCGATGGACATCTACTCGGGCCGCAACTCGGCGATGCCCAACTCGCATGTGCCGCGCAACGACGGCACCCTGTCGTCCACCCGCCCGGCGTACCGCTTCGACGGGCAGCCCGGCGCCGGCACCGCCAGCGACATCAAGTACAACGAGAACGGCGGCGGCCAGCGCTTCAACAGCCTGGGCCACGAGTCGGTCCACGCCTGGCGCGCGTCCAACGGCCTCCAGGTGAGCCCCCTGGCCGCCAGCAAGCACAGCAACGCGGACGTCTTCAAGCAGCACCCGGCGCACTCGGACAACATGAAGGCCACCGTCGACAACCGCCTCCGCCTCTCCGAGGAGTTCGAGACCATTGGCCTGCGCCCCACGCCGCACACGAAGAACAACTGGGCCCCGTCCGAGAACGCCATCCGCGCCGAGCACGGCCTGCCCTCCCGCCAGGACTACTCGGGCCTGAAGCCCGACGGGAAGAACAGCAACGACCAGGCCTTCAAGAACTACGACGAGGGCACCGACGCCCGGAACTTCTTCCAGAAGCTGTCCGGCCAGCCGTCGCCCTTCCAGAAGATCGTCGGCGACCTGGAGAAGTGATGCACCGGGCGTTCAGGTCCGCAGGTCCGCCAGCCACCGCAGGGCGCGCAAGCCGGGCATGAAGCCGTACTCGCCTCCGCGGGTGACCACGAACCGCGACAGGCCCTTGAGACACCGGGGGATGGGCCGCCTGGGATAGGCGAACTCCCCGGTTCCGTCGTGGGCGCCCACGAGCGGATCCTTCGCCTCCCCCAACCCCAGGAACTCACCGCCGTTGAGCCACTCGGATTGCACGAACTCGAACTGCCGTCCGAGGTGCGAGCCGATGAAGGCGAACATCAACCCCCGGTCGGCGCCGTCATCCTCGAGGACGCCTTCGGGGAGCTCGGACCCGTAGGCGGTTCCGCGCCGGATCATCCGGTGGAGCCTCACCACTCCCGCGACGGACGCGTCACGGGGGTTCGCGCGCCGGGCGTGCGACCCGGGCGGTGTCTTGTAACCGGTCGGATCATCCGCGTAGTGGAAGTCATTGTTGCGCCGGGGGTCGGCGCCCAGGGAGGCATCGTCATGGTGCGGGCACAGCGCCAGGGGCGCGCCGCTGCGCCACCTCCCCATCATCTTCGCCGCCAGCAGCTCCTCGTCCTCGGGCCTGCTCGCGCTCTCTTTCAGGTACTGCCGGAACGCGGCCACCCGCTGATGGAGCTTGCGGAAGACGATGTACGTCCCATTGCGGCCCAGGACGTCGGGCTGGGGCATGGGTGGCAGGTTGCCTGTCTCGTCGGGGTAGCCCAGGACGAACTCACCTGCCTTGAGCGGCACCTCATGGGGGTTGCTACCGGGGATGCCGCTCCCCTCGACGGCCGGGTGGCTGATGCCATCCCTGAACCCGAACGGCTCCCGCTCCGTGCTGAGCGCGTGGCAGTCCTGACGCCAGAGGGCCTGGACGCCGCCCAGCTCCCGCAGGGCCCCGCCCGCGCGCTCCAGCGCGGCATCGCGCCGGGCCCGGTCCGGAGAGAGCACCGTCAGCACGACGTGGACGTCTGGGGTTCCCAGGGGTGATTCCCAATGCTCGGGGCTGCTCTCCCCTTCGTCCCCCAGTGCCTTCGCCCGGGCCGCCATCCCCTGCCGGAACTCCCACGCGAAGCTGTCCAGGGAGTCCCCTGGCACGCCCAGCGCTACGAGCCCGGAATACGTGAGCGAGACGCTGACCCAGCATTCGGCGGCCGGGCGCTCCGGATGCGCGGACGAGGACACCACCGGAACGAGCCGGCGCATCAGCTCCCGCCCTGCCCTCCGGTCGTCGATGCGCAGGAGGATGTAGGTCGCGACATAGGGCGTGGGCCGGGGCCGAAGCACTCCGCTCTGGATGTCGTCCAGTTCGAGCATGTCAGTGGTCGGTGGCCAGGTTCTTCCAGAAGCGCTCGAGGCTCTCGTCCGCCCCGAACAGGGTGCTGAAGATGGTGGAGTCCGCCACCAGCACGTCGCCGGCCCTGCCGTCGCCAGGCGGCATCCACACCAGGGCGTTGAACTCGGTGTTCCCCGCGTTCGTGAAGGGATGGGGCCGGGTCAGGTCAATGGGCTGTGTCGCCAGGACGCGAACCGAACGGGCGTCGTCCGTCGTGACCGCGTAGTGCGGCAGGTGCATGTGGAAGTTGAAGTTCTGGACCCCGCTGAGCCAGCCGCGGGTGTCCAGGTCCTCGCGCACCGTCAGGGGGACGCTGCGGTTCGTTCCCTCGACGACGGCGGGGCGGAGGCCCCAGCGGTTCTCGACGGGGATTCCCAGGCCCTGCATCAACGAGCGCGCATAATTGCCAAAGCGCTGCTGGCGGGGCACCAGCGCGTCGCCGTGGTGGGCGTGTTCGAGGGCGCGCTCCTGGAGGTCTTCCGAGTGCCCGACGTCATGGTGGGGGCCTATCACCAGGCAGGTGCCTTCGCGCGCGAGGAACGCGCGGACCGCTTCAATCTCCTCTGGAGCAGCCACCTGCTCGGTGACGTTGTGGTCCAGACTGAAGACGAGCAGCGTGTCCGCGTCGGCGAGGACCCGCTCGTCGAGCGGCAGGGTGAAGCCCGCCTGATCCACCCGCTGGAACATGGGGACCGCGTACCCGGTGGCCTCCGCGACGAGCTTCTGGAACCGCACCCAGGCCCAGAAGAAGAGCTCCAGCGAGCCGGAGATGCCCTGCTGGAACCTCCGCGGATCCGCCCACTGCGGGGACTCATACGTGGGCCAGAGCACCCGGCGGACCTCGGTCATCGTCGAGAACCGGTTGTCCATTTCGGTCGGATCCCGATTGGCCTCTCCGGGGTAGCTCCATGACGTGTAGACGCTGACGCGCCGATGCCCCTTCGCATATCGCCGGGGCGCGTGGTCCTGGTTGTACGTCCGTGCGGGCTGGGGGCTCATGACAGGCCTTCTCGCTGCGGTCCTATTGCATCTGCTCGAGCATCTCGGTGAACGCGGCCTTGAGCTTCAAGGCCTTCTTGATCTCATCGCTCGAGAAGTACGGGTACTCGCCGTACTCCAGGAAGCTGGTGCACTGGTGGTCCCGGAGGAACCGGATGAACCCCTGGGTGTTGGTCTTCCAGTCCATGGGAAAACCCTCGAGGTTCTCGAAGGCCGTGTTGATGCCGGAGCGCGTGAAGATGACGACCGCGTCCTCGGTGTATTTGTCGAAATCGGTGTCGAAGATGCCCTGATACATGAACCGGGTGTCGTTATCGAAGAGCACCCAGCGCAGGTAGTGGAGCTTGAGCGGCGCCAGCAGGTGGGGGTCGGCCTTGAGGGACTCGGCCAATCGCTGACCGTAGCCGCGCAGCGTATCGGCGCGCCCTGGTTTGACGTTGGCCACGATGGTGAAGCCGTAACAGGCGGGAGTCTTCGGGAAGATGGGGCCGTACTTCCCCTTCTCGAGGTGCTCGGTCGATTTGGGGATGGCGACTGCTTGAGGTGTGAGTTCCATCGCGAAGCTCCTCTGACGCTCATGGTTCAAGCTCGGGACGGGGCCCGGCGCATGCAAGGGCCGCCGGCCTCCAGCGGCCAGGCTGCGTTTCAAGCGCCAGACCTCTTGAGGCTGGGGACAGACGCATCAAGGACTCACCCCGTGAGGCACCTGACATGTTGTGAGCAGGACCGGCAGCAGCGGCTAACATGCCCGCCCCCGAACACGCCCATGTCGGAAAAGAGGGGCCGCGTGGCATCCGTTGAAGGCATCAACCCGAAGTCGCAGGCCCTGGAGCTCGAGGCTCCCCTGACAGGCGTGCTGGATGCCCTGGCAGCGCTCCCCCCCACCCAGAAGGCCCGCCGCTTCCGGAGCCGCGTGGGGCACCGGCTCGCCTCCCTGGCAAGGATAGGGGTCTTCCTCCTGGTCATCTGGGTCGCTGGCACCGAGGACGGCCCCCTGTCCGTCGTGGCGGGAGTCCTGTCGGTCGTGCTGGGCCTCGTGCTGTGGTTTCGCAGCCTGCTGCCCCGGCGCTTCCACGCGGAGGGCCATCCGGGTGATGCGGTGGAGCGCCGGCCGGAGCTGGTCCGCCGGGTGCTCCTGCGCCTCAGGGAGGACGTCGCACCCGGGACGCCCGTGCGCCTGCGGCTTCGTCCCGACCCGCGTCCCGAAGGGCCGGGTTCGAGCTTCTATGACCTGAAGCTCCTTTCGAAGGCCGGGACGGATGTGCTGGATCCGTGGCTCACGCTGGAGACACGGCTGGCGGATGGCTCGCACCTGCGGCTGAGCGCGGTGGAGCGCCGCAGGAACAAGCTCTGCGTCCCTGGCCCCAACGCGACCCGGCGTCGCAAGAAGTCCAAGGAGTACGACACCCTGTTCCTGGAGGCCCGGCTGCGCGTGAAGGCGAAGCGCCACCCGGACCTCGCGGCGCTGTCACCCGACAGGGCCCAAGAGGCGGTGCGCCTTCCGACCGGTGCGAAGCTCCAGCGGCTGCGCATCACCGGGGAGCACCTCCGGATCCGGATCCGGCTGGAGGAGTCCTGGCTCCCCCATGTCCCGAAGGACGCGGCGGCTGAAGCCTCCCCTGCCCCGGACGCGTCCCGCGCGGTGACGATGATGCTGCTGAGCCTCTACCAGATGCTCCACCTCGCCCGGACGCCCGAGGCCACCAGGCGCCGCCGCTCCGGTTGAGCCTTCAGAACGAGGCGCTCCACGGGAGCGCGGCCCCGCCTGGAGCGAGATTGAACTGTGGTCACCCGCGGCCGGCGGCGTCGCTCCCGGATAGGTCCGCTTGTATGACTCGGCGCCGCCATGGAGCGCGCCGGTGAAGCTGGCATTGTTCTCGGCATGGCCCCACCCCGCACGCGGGATGGATTTGTTTGCTGGTGAAAGGAACCAATCCTTCACAAAACGCATCCAGCGGGAGGGGGGAATGGGTGTCATCCCCGCGGCCTTCGCTGGCCCGCCGGGCTGTGTTGTTCCGGCGGGCCGCCATCCCCACGTTCGGAAAGCCGGCGGGGGTCGCGAATGGTGCTGTTCCTCATGGATGGGCAGTGCGCACCCGCGAGGGTGGTACGCCACTCGACCGCGGCGCGCAGGCTGCGCCTGGAGGTCCCCGGACTGCAGTGGAACACCTTCCTCTGCAAGCGAATCGAGCGAACCTTCGCCACCTGGCCCGGCGTCGTGGACGTGAGCGCGGAGCCCCGCACCGGGCGGCTGCTGGTGCGCTACGCACCGGAGGCCCCGCTGCTGGCCCGGCTGAGCCAGGAGCCCGACGCCCCACCCACTCGCGGCCCCACGCCGCCCAAGGCCCGCCCGGCGCAAGGCGCGCAACGCGGACCTCGGGAGCCGTGGCACGCGATGAGCGTGGACGCGGTGCTGGCCCGGCTGGACGGGACGGATCAGGGCCTTACCTCCGAGGAGGCGGCCCGGCGGCTCAAGCGCTTGGGTCCCAACATCGTGCAAGAGGAGGCACCGCGCTCGCGCCTGGCCATGCTGGGCTCGCAGCTGGCCACCGTGCCCACGATGCTGCTGCTGGGTTCGGCGGGGGCTTCGGCGCTCGCGGGAGACGGGCTGGAGGCGACCGCCATCCTCACGGTGGTGGGGCTCAACGCGGGCATCGGCTACCGCATCGAGCGCCGCAACCAGGAGCTGCTCGCGTCGTGGCAGAAGCTGGAGGCGGGCATGGCGCAGGTGCTGCGCGGCGGCGTCCTGCGCACGGTGCCCGCGGCGGAGCTCGTGCCCGGGGACGTGGTGCTGCTGAGCGCTGGTGACGTGCTGCCCGCGGACATGCGCGTGCTGGAGGCGCACCGGCTCTGCGCGGACGAGGCGCCCCTCACCGGCGAGAGCGAGCCGCAATCCAAGCGGGCCGCGCCGGTGGATGCGCGGGCGCCGCTGGCCGAGCGGACGTCGCTGTTGTTCGCGGGGACCTCGGTGGCGGCGGGACGTGGGCGCGCCCTGGTGGTGGCCACGGGCGCGGACACGGAGATGGCGCGCGTGCGGGAGCTGGTGGCGCAGGAGTCCGCGCCGTCCACGCCGCTGACGCGCAAGATGGGCCAACTGGACCAGCGCGTGGCGGCGGCCTCCGTGGGCGCGGCGACGCTGTCCGCCCTGGCGGGCCTGGCCCACGGCCGCTCCGGGCCCCAGGTGCTGCGCGGCGCGGTGGCGCTGGGCGTGGCGGCGCTTCCCGAGGGCCTGCCCCTGGTGGCGACCGCGGCGCTGCTGCGCGCCATGCAGCGGCTGCACACGCGCGGCATGGTGGTGCGGCGCGTGGTGGCCGCCGAAGCGCTCGGAGGCGTCACCGTCATCTGCACGGACAAGACGGGCACCCTCACGCGCAACGAGATGCGGCTGGAGGTGCTGGACCTGGGGGATGGCCCCCTGGAGCTGTCCTCGCTGCGTGCGCGCCCCCAGGCCGTGCTGGAGGATCCACCCACGCTGGCGCTGGCGTTGGGAATGCTCAACAGCGACGTGGACATCAACCGCCGCGGCAAGACGCTGGAGGTGTCCGGCAGCTCCACGGAGAAGGCGCTGGTGGCCGCCGCGCACGCCGCGGGGCTGGACGGGGCCGCGCTGCGCCGCGCCTTTCCCCGCCGCCACCTCCTTGAGCGCTCCGAGGCCATCCACTACGTGCTGAGCGTCCACCATGCACCCGGCGATGGCACGGTGGCCTTCCTCAAGGGAGCTCCCGAGCAGGTGCTGGACATGTGCGAACGGGACTCGAAAGGGCCGCTGGACGCGCGGGAGCGGAAGCGGCTGGCGGGGCGCAACGACGCGATGGCGGGGGACGGGCTGCGCGTGCTGGCGCTGGCCTGGCGGCGGCTCGCCGGGGACGCAGGCCCCGCACCGACGGAGGGGTACACCTTCATCGGCTTCGTGGGGCTGAGGGACCCGCTGCGCGAGGGCGCGGCGGAGTCGGTGCGCCAGGCGCGAGGCGCGGGCATCCGGACGGTGGTGTTGACGGGAGACCAGCCCCGCACGGCCGAGGCCGTCGCCCGGCAGGTGGGATTGGAGGGGGACACCCTCACCCCGCATGAGCTGGCGGAGCTGCTCGAGCTGTCGGGCGAGGCGCTTTCGGACGGGCTCGCCCGCACCGCGGTGCTGGCGCGTGTGACCCCGGACGACAAGCGGAAGCTGGTGAAGGCCCTGCGCGCGCAGGGAGCCATCGTCGCCATGGCGGGAGACGGCATCAACGACGCCCCGGCGCTCCGGGCCGCGGACGTGGGCGTGGCGGTGGGCGTGCGCTCCAGCGACATGGCGCGCGCGGTGGCGGACGTGGTGATGGCCAACGAGGACCTGCGCAGCATCATGTCCGCGGTGGGCGAAGGCCGCATCGTCCAGGACAACCTGCGCCGGGCGCTGCGCTTCCTCTTCGCGACCAACCTCTCGGAGATGACGCTGGTGTTGGGCGCGAACCTGCTGGGGCTGCGGGAGCCGCTCTCGCCGCTGCAGCTGCTGTGGATCAACCTCCTCACGGACACGCTGCCGGGAATCGCCCTGGCGCTGGAGCCGGGAGACCCGGCCATCCTCGACCGGCCTCCGGCGCCACCGGGGATGCCGCTGCTCACGAGGCAGGCGATGCGGCGGGTGGCGCGGGACGGCGCGCTGATGGCGGGCTTTGGAGCCCTGGGGATGGCAGCGGGGGGCCCGCCGCTGGCGTTCGGGATGCTCACCGCGGTGCAGCTCGGCTATTCGGCCGTGTGCCGCGCGCCCCGGGCGGCACGGCGGCATCTCCCCGCGGACGGCGAGTGGCGCATCTACGCCTTCGTCGGCGGCGCCACGGCCCTGCACGCGGCGGCGCTCACCCTCCCGCCGCTGCGGCGGGTTCTACGCCTTCCAGCGCCCACGCCGCTGACGTTCGGCGGGCTGGTCGCGGGACTGCTCCTCCCGGCCCTGGTGGGCGCGACGCCCGCGTGGGGCGCGCAGGTGGTGCGCCGGGCGCGGCGGATGACTGACACACCCTCTTTCCTGGAGACACCTTCATGAAGTTCGACCTTCCCTCCTTTCTCCTGGGCTACGGCGCGGGCGCGGGCACCGTGCTGGTGACCAAGCATCTGCGGCCGCTCCTCGTGGAGGTGGCCACCTCGGCCTACCACTTCGTCGACATGGTGATGGCGCGCGCCGCGATGAAGCACGAGGACCTCGAGGATCTGATGGCGGAGGCGAAAGCGAGGGCTCGCGGAGGCCACCGCACGCGGCCCACGGACGAAGCCCGGGTCTAGGGAGGAGCGCACATGGTGAAGAGCATCCACGTCATCCACTCGTCGCCGGGTCGCACGCGTCTGCGGCTGCCATGGTTGCGGCGCGCCGGGAAGGAGGCCGCGTCGCTGGCGGACGACCTGCTGCTGCTGGAGGGCATCAGCGAAGTGGAGGTGCGGCCCTTCACCGGCAGCGTGCTGTGCAGGCACGACCCCGAGGAAGTGGACGTCGAGCGCCTGCTGGAGGAGGTGCGCCGGATCACCGGCGCGGACACGGTGGTGCGCCCTGGAGAAGAACTGCCCGACGGGGAGCCCCTGCTGCGGTCCCTCGAACAGGGCAGCGGCCTGGCGCGAGCGGCCACCTCGTTCATCAAGGAGCTCAACGCGGATCTGCTCCGCGCCACCGAGGGCCACGTGGACCTGGGCTCGCTGACGGCGCTGGGCTTCGCGGCGGCGGGCGTGATGAACGTGGCCATCAAAGGAAAGATCGAATCCCCGCCGTGGTTCAGCCTGGGCTGGTGGGCCTTCCGCACCTTCGCCACCATGGAGGAGTTGGCCATCCGGAACACTCCGACCCAGGTGCGCCACGACAACGGCGACGCGCACCCGCCTGGCATGAGCCCCCCCGGCGCCGCCCACTGATGTCGGTCCGCGGTGAGGGCCTTTTGCAAGGCACCAGACAGCGCGGCGGTTGAACCGGTGAGCCTTTGAGCCCCACGGCCCTGTCCCCAACGTCCCGGGGACAGGAGGGGTTCATGACAGAAACAGGTAGCAGTGCGAGGTTGAGGAAGAGGTGGTGCGGGCCCCTGCTCGCCCTGCTCCTGGGAGCGGCGCCCCTGCTCGCGGGCGCACAGCAGGAGCAGGCAACCGCCGAGCGCACCGGGTCCAATGCGAAGATCGACCCCCAGGCCCAGCGCATCCTGCGCCAGATGGGCGACTTCCTGGCCGAGCAGCGTGAGTTCTCCGTCCGCACCGAGGGGACGCTCGATGAAGTGCTCGACTCCGGGCAGAAGGTTCAGTTGCAGCGCGCGGGCGACGTGCGCCTGCAGCGGCCCAACCGGCTGCGCGTGGACCGCGCCGGAGACCTGGCCAGACTGCACCTCTTCTATGACGGCCAGCGGCTCACGGTCCACGGCGAGCAGGCCAACGCCTATGCGACGACGCCCGCCCCCTCCACCCTGGATGCCACGTTGGACATGGCCTCGCAGAAGCTCGGATTGGATGCGCCCGGCGGTGACCTGCTCGTCAGCAATCCCTACACAGCCCTCACCGAGGACGTGCGCTCCGGGAAATACCTCGGCCGCGCCAAGGTGAATGGCGTGCCCGTGCACCACCTGGCGTTCCGCAACCGCGACGGCGTGGATTGGGAGTTGTGGGTGGAGGACGGCCTGCGGCCCCTGCCCCTCAAGTACGTCATCACCTCGCGGGACCTGCCGGGAGCGCCGCAGTACTCGGTGACTTTGTCCGGGTGGAACCTGTCGCCCCAGCTCACCCCGGATCAGTTCCAGTTCACGCCCCCACGCGATGCCACGCGCGTGTCGTTCCTCGCACCGGACTCGCAGGGCGGAGCGCAGCAGCAAGGAGGCTCGAAATGACGACGCACTCGCGCAAGCCCCGCCAGCGGGTGGCGGCGATGTTGCTGGGGCTCTTCTTCCTGGGAGAGGTGCTCCCGGAGGTGGCCCTGGCGTACTACGGCACGTCGCGCCGGGTGGCGCGGCGCACCTCGAGACGCACGGCCACCCGTCAGGATGCCTACTACGGCAACAACACGACCGTGGAGGCGGCCCCCGTGGGCGCGGCCACCGTCACGACGCTCCCCGCGGGCTGCGCGGCCACGACGGTGGGCGGCGTCGCCTATCAGCAGTGCGGCGGCGTCCGCTACCGCCCCTTCTACCAGGGGGACACCCTCGTGTACGTCGCCGAGTAGTCCCTGGCGCTCCGGTGTTCACCCCCGGAGCGCCGCGTCTGGCTGGGACAGGAGTTCCACGTACCCGTCCGTCCCATGCACGCGGATCCGCTGCCCGTCCCGGATCAAACGGGTGGCCTGCTCCACGCCCACGACGGCCGGCAAGCCGTACTCCCGTGCGATGACGGCGCCGTGGGTCATCAGGCCGCCGACCTCCGTCACCAGGCCCTTGATGGACACGAACAAGGGCGTCCAGCTCGGGTCCGTGAAGGAGGTGACCAGGATGTCGCCTGCTTCGAGCCTGGCCTCCGCCATGTCCAGGATGACGCGGGCCCGCCCCTCGATGGTCCCTGCGGAAACCGCCAGGCCGACCAGCGCGCCAGCCGGCAGATCGTCTCGCCGGTAGGCCCCGGCGATGACCTCGCCCTCCGACGTGAACACCCGGGGCGGTGTGAGCGCTTGATACGACCGGAACGCGTCCTTGCGCTGACGGATGAGCAGCTCATCCACCTGGTTCGTGCGCACGACGTCGTGGAGCTCCTGGAGCGTGAGATAGAAGCTGTCTTCCTTCTCACGCAGCACGTGGGCCTGCACGAGGCGCGCGGCTTCTTCCAGCAGGGCCTGCTTGTAGACGAAGTATCGGTTGACGATGCCGTACTTCGGATACTCCCGGTACCCCATGAAGGTCCGGACCCGGTCGATCATCCGCTTCGTCTCCGCGGCCTTCCCCTCCCCGTCCGGCAAGGTTCGCAGGCGCGCCAGCAGCTCCTGTTCCTTCTTCCAGGCCTCCTGACGTCCCTGCTCGAAGCGCCGCGCGCCGGCACCCGGTTCGAAGTTCTGGATGTTGCCCAGGAGGATGGGCACGAGCGTGGTGGGCCGTTCGCTCCAACGCGGCTTCGTGATGTCGATCTCGCCGACGCAGCGCATGCCGTACTTGTCGAGATAGGCGCGGATGGCGTCTCGCGCTTCCCTTCCGCCCGAGAGCGTGTCCATCTGCTCCAGGAAGCCGTCGTCCTCGACCTGCCGCAGGAAGGCCACCACCTCTGGATGCGGGCGGATCACGTCCGCGACCTCCAACAGCGCCAGCCCCATCTCCGACGTGACGTTGTTTGGGACGGACTGCGTGAGCGTGTCGGCTGCGTTCTTCTCGCCCAGCCACGCCTGCAGCTGCTCATTGAGCCACCAGGTGGCCTCCATCCCGGCCATGATCACCTGATGACTTCGCGGCTCGAACAGCAGCCGCTTCAGCTCCTGGATGTCCGTCAGGATGAAGTCGAACAGCGCTGGCCCTGACTTCGTCTGGATGTCGCGCTTCAAGGCGGCGATGGAGGCCTGACTGCGGCCAATCAGTTCGTCGACGATGGCCGGATCGGTTTCGATTGGGGCGGGTGCTCCGCCAGCTGGCGGCCTGCCGGGACTCGCGTCCGGGAGTGGCCGGATGAAGTCGCCGCGGCCAATGAGGGTCTGCAGCGCGTCCCGGATCAGCGGATCGGATTTCCCCAGGCCATCCACCAGGACCGCACGGCCTGACGGCGACGCCAGGAGCTGGGTGATGTCGACGAACAGCCTCCCGCCGGCCTCGAGCATCGGCCGCAACGCCGTCAGCTGGAACAGGGAGAGCCCCAGGGGCTTCATGGCGTCGGTCATCATCTGCTGATGACCGACGGAGACGTAGACGTGGTTCTCCAGGTCGCTGGCCTCGGGGATGGGGAACAGCGTGGTGATGGGACGGCTCTGGACGAAGAAGAACGCGTCGTCGACGAGGCACCATTCGATGTCCTGGGGGCGGCCGAAGTGCGCTTCGATTTGCCGGCCCAGCCGCGCGAGCCGCACGACCTGCGCATCCGTCAGCGCGGGCTGCTGCTGCCGCTCCGGCGCGATCTCCTGTTCCTGCGTCCCGCCCGCCGGCAAGGCGTGGATGGCCCGCTGCTTGGTGCCGATGGCCTTGGAGATGACCTCGCCGTCCCGAACCTTGTAGGAGTCCGCGTTCACCAGTCCGGAGACCAGGGCCTCGCCGAGGCCGAAGCTGGCCTCCACGGAAGTGACCTTCCGGTGGGAGGTGATGGGGTCGGCCGTGAACAGGATCCCGGCTGCCTGCGGGAAGACCAGCTGTTGCACGACCACCGCCATGCGGACCTTCCGGTGATCGAAGCCGTTGCGCAGGCGGTAGATGACAGCCCGCTCGGTGAAGAGCGAGGCCCAGCACCGGCGGATGTGCTGGAGGATCGCCGCTGTCCCCACGACGTTCAGGTACGTGTCCTGCTGGCCCGCGAAGGAGGCCGTGGGCAGGTCCTCCGCCGTCGCGCTCGAACGGACGGCGTAGGCGGCGTGCTCGCCGAGCCGGGCGAGCGCGTGGGTGATCGCCGCGGCCACATCGTCAGGGATGGCGGTCCCTTCGAGGGTCCGGCGGAGCTCGGCGCTGTGCGCGCGGAGCTGCTCGCGGTCGTCCGGCTTCCGGCGCGACAGCCGCTGGAGCTGCGCGTCGATTGACGGCGCCTCCGCCATGAGCCGCTGGAACGCATGCGTCGTCACGCAGAAGCCGGCCGGCACGCGGATGCCGTCGATTCGCGAAAGCTCCCCCAGGTGCGCGCCCTTGCCGCCCACGAGCGCGACCTGCGTCTGGTCGATCTCCTGGAGACCCAACACGTAGCAGCCCATGCGCGCTCCTCCCTCTGGGGAAATGGCGGCACTGTACCTCCTTGATGCCCCCTGGAGGCCCGAACGGCGGCGTGAAATTCTCAAGCGGAAGACACTGACGTCGGAATCAGGGAGGCAGGAGAGATGGACTTTGGAAGTCGGTCCGCGCTGGGTTCGGTGTTCATCATGTTCCTGGGCGCGAGCGTTCCGGCGGTCAGCGCCGAGCCCGCGGCGCAGGGGGAGCTCAAGCGCTTCAAGGCGAGCGAGACGACCGGGGCGATGTACGTCCTGCGCTCGACGGGCTGCCACAAGGCAGGCGACGCCTGCCAGTTGGAGCTTGAGTTGAGCGAAGGGACAGGTGGGAAACAAAAGGCGAAGTTGCCCGCCGGAATGGCGTACGGGATTCAAGCCGCGTCCTCCGAGAGCTGGTCCTCCGGCGAGGAGGAACAGAACGTCACGACCTCCGTCCAGCCGGTGCGGCTGGAGGCCGGAGCGTGGGGCCTCCTCGTCACCCAGGAAGGCGGATTCGAACACGTCCATCGCCATCACCGCCTCTACGTGGTCAAGGACGGCGGGGTGACGGAGGCCTGGAACGGGGATGAGAACTTCGCGGGTCCGGAGAGTTCCCACGTCGGCCCGTATCCGCTGACGCCGGGCTCACCGGTCGAGGGCTTCTACCGGGAGTATTCGTTTCTTTCGGTTGAGCCCGACCAGTGGAAGCTCGACGCCTACCGCTGGGATGCCGCTGGCCGCAAAGTGGTGAAGGAGCTCCGGAACCGGCCCGCGCGCTACGCGGCCATCATCGGAAGCTTCAAGACGGTCCAGGAGGCCATCGCCTCCCGCGACAGCGCGCAGCTGGATCACGGCTGCGCAAGCGGCTTCCTGGTCCTCGAAACCACGCCGCACAAGCGCCTGACGCCGGGGCTGTTCATCGTGACGAGCATCCACCCGGAGAAGAAGGCGGCCGAAACCGCGCTGAAGAAGGTCGGCGCCTGCAATCCGAAAGTCTCTGGTTACGTGAAGGCGCTCTGAGCAGACTCACCGGAGGTCCAGCCTCACCCAACGCTCCAGGACACTGCGCGACGAAACCAGACCCCTCTCCCCGGGTTCTTCGTTCGCCTTGATGCGCCTTCATACAGTTGAAGCTCACACACGCCGCGACTTCAGGTCAGGGGTGGGAGATGGGCCAACCAACAGGAAGCTTTGAAGTCTCCGAGGAATTGCTTCGATTGGGCTCCAAGGGGTCCGCGGTGGCCAACCTCCAGAATCACCTCCGGATGGCTGGATTCTACAAGAACTCAATCGATGGCCGCTTTGGGGCGGACACAGAACATGCCGTCAGACAGTTCCAGTTCGCCAGGAAACTGGGTGCGGACGGGATCGTGGGCCCCTCGACCTGGACGGCCCTGAACACCCTCACCGCTCCTGCCTCGACGGTTGGCAACATCAACAGCCCCAAGGGCTTTCCATTCGAGATGGGGCGAGGGGTCTACAGTGTTGGCCGGGTGTCCAACGGCGACGGCGTGAACCTTCGAGCGCAGCCCCACCTCACCGGCACGTTCAAGAAGAAGCTCTCATTCAACACTCGCGTCTTCGTCAGCCGTGAGCTCTCGGGCGACTGGTATTTCGTGACGCTCGCGGATGGAGATTCCGGCTTCGTCTACAAAAAATACATCAACACCAATCTGCCCGACCCCGGGGCAGTCCTTCATAAAATCAAGAAGAACGAAGGCGCACTGGCCATCGTCAAGCAGCACTACAAGGGATCCACCATCCGATGGGGCCAGGACGAGCGCTATTATGCCAATGTCCTTGTCGAGGCGAACCGGGGTCCAGGGCTGCGCGGCATCTACAAGCCGACCGAGGACGCGGCCTGGGACACGACCCAGACACGTGAAGGCTACCTCATCTGGATTCCGAGCGTGGAGTTCGCCAGGAGCCTGCGTGGCAAGGTGGGCTCGGGCTCCATCACCTATGAACTGTGGCAGGACGTCAAAGCTGCCGCCACGCACGTTGGGAACGCCTACCTGGGGAAACTGGCCTTCTCCGCGGGCCTGATTCACGGCGCGCTCGAATCCGTCTGGGATCTGCTCACAGGGCTCATTGATCTGCTGGAGCTGGCGTGGAAGCTCGTCTACAGCTTGCTGAGCGGCGAGATCGTATCGGACTTGAAGGGCCTGTGGGATCTGGCTGCATCGTTGAACCTGAAGACGCTGACCGAGGCCGGCATCCAGGCTCTCGCCAAACGCTGGAACGATCCAAATCTCCTTCGCCGCGAGCACTTCCGGGGCTGGCTGATCGGGTACGTCATCGTCGAGATCGTGCTGGCGGTTGCCTCTGGGGGAGCCACCATCGTGAAGTGGGCAGGCAAGGCTGGAAAGCTTGGCAAGCTCCTCGCGAAGTTTCCCCGGTTCGTGAAGCTCGCGGAGAAGGCGAAAGGCATCACGAGGCCCCTGGCGATGCAGTTGAACACGCGCGCGGGCTCGAAGCGCGGGCTCTCGCCCGCGCGTGACCTGGCCAAGGCCGATCCACCCAAGAAGACAGTCGCTCTAGAGAAGCAACCGAAAGCCCACACGAAGCAGCCCGGAGTGCCAGGGGTCCCCAAAGGGTGGGAGAAGTTCGCTCGGGAACTGGACGGAAGCTTCAAGAAACGACTCCAGCAGTTCCGCGGAGCCGCGGACCTCAAGCCCACCAAAGGACTTGCCGGCTCCGAGGGGCAGCTCTTCCTGTCGGAGAAGTGGCCCGGCAAAACACTGAAGCGGTGGTTCAAGAGCCGACTCTCAGTCATGGATGAGTCTATCAAGAAGCTAAAAGAGGCGATGACCGCCGTAGAGGCCAATTCCAAACTCAAAGCCGATATCAAAGTCGTGAAAATCAGCGAACAAGGCCCTGATTGGGTGATACGTGATTTTGATTCCAGCTCGATGGAGTTAAGCAGGGCCATGAGCAACTCCATGACTTCGGCCGCCTACCGGCGCGTGGTCACCGAGTTGCAGAGAATGAAGTCCGTGGGGCAACTGCCTCCGGTGCTCGAGGATCTGCTAAAGAAGCTGACCAGGGCCAAGGGGCCTTCGAATAACATTCACTGGTCCCCGGACATCAACAAACTCGTCGTTATTGACATGATGTGAGACTCCATGCGTGACTTCGCCACCCTCCACCGTGAACTCAAGCTGAAGCCGTTCCTGGAGAGCCCGCTGGGAGCCCTGTACCTCTCTCGGGAGGTGCCAGGAACATCCAGACTCATCGTGCGGCACTTCGACGGGAGCCTGCCGAGCACGATGGTGGGCCCCTTCGTCGCGCTGCTGCGCTCGGCGCAACAATGGCTCGAGCGCAATCCCGAACTGGAACGCCTGGTGTCCATTGAGCAGCCGGTCGAGGTGGGCAGCGACTTCGTCGCGCGAAAGCACCACCTCTACGGAGTGAACCTCGCTTCTTACACCGAATGGGATGATCCCCCAGCACCACCTCCGCAACTTGCCCGCATGCAGAAGGCTTTTCGTGGGAGCCTGGGCAAGTCGACCGACCCCAGGGATACGTTCCTGGAGAAAGTGTTGGCCCGGAGCCTGATGGAGGCCACGGCGAAGACGTACTTCGATGATGACGAGGAGCGCTTCATCGTGGTTGACCTCAAGCCCACTGCGGACGAAGTCAAGCGCTGGGCGGCGCTGTCAGCGCCCGGCACCCGGTGACGAGGACTGCCCCATGAGTGATGTCCACTTTGTCTCCATTGGCGGCGGTGCGATCTCGCTGACACATCGACCCAAGCTCAAGGACTTCTCCACCCTGCGTGCCAAAGGGGTGACGCATGTCGTCACCCTGCTTGGGGAGACCGAGGGCGCGCGCCAGCTTGGCGAGGCCGCGACCCGCGCGGGCCTCGGTTGGATTTGGGTTCCGTTTCACGGCGGAGCGGTCCCCGCCCCCGAGCGGACCCAGGAACTCAGGCAGGTGTTGCGCCAACTGAGCGCCATCATTGAGGGTGGCGGCAAGCTGCTCATCCACTGCTCGGCGGGGATTCACCGCACGGGCATGTTCGGCTACGCGCTCTTGAGACAACTCGGACTGAGCGCCGAGGCTGCGCGCGCCAGGCTCGCAGAGTTGCGTCAGGTCACCGCGGAGGGCGTAGGCCCAGACCGCCTGGCCTGGGGGGATGCGCTGGTAGAGCCCTGGTCCTGCACTTCTGGGTGAGGTCAGCCTCGAGGAGGTGGACGAGCCGGTCACAACGCGGGTGGACCACCTCTCCCTCACAGGTGGGGGAAGCGCGCCACGGTGCGCCCGCCCAACAACACGGGAAGCTTCAGGCTCAGGACGACCGCCCCTTCGAAGCCATACCGGGGCCGGGGGTCCTCCGCGGCGGACAGAGGGATGCCCAGGCGTAGGCCCACCGAGCCGTAGATGAAGGAGAAGTAGGGCGTGACCTGGAGCCCCGTCGTGGCCACGTGCGCCCGGGATTCCGTTTCGTGCATCACGCCCAGCTCCAGCCCCAACAGCAGGAGGCTGGCCTGGACGCCTGCGCTCAGCCGGGTATGCGAGTCCTCCATCCGCTGCGCCTGGCCGAACACGCCGAAGGCATGGATGTCATCCGCGATATTGAGGGACGCCTCCAGGCCCACTCCCGTCCCTCGCGCCGAACTGCTGAACAGGGGACCCACCATGAGCCAGGTCTCGTCCCGAGGCATCGAAGGCGTTTCAGCGTGGACCACGGACGCAGTGAGCACGCAGAGAAGAAGCAGGAGGCGCTTGGACATACCGCACATGTTAGCAATCTGCATGCCTGCGGCCGTGTCCTCTGGGAGCCATGGCGTTGCGTGTGCAGCGGGCTGCACGGTGCGCACCGGCTGGCACGGATGCGGACGTCAGCCCGGCTTCAGGTCGCGTCGTTGTCGCGCAGCATGGCCAGGTACTCCGCGAACTGCGGGAGCGTCTTCACCTGGGGCAACTCCAGGTAGTACCGCCGCTCGTAGTCCTCGATGATGTCTGGGGTGAGCGGCGCATCATGGATATCCCACGTGAGGTTGTAGAGGGCGTGGAGCTTCTCCATGTCAAAGGGCTCCTTGCCAGACGTGGCCCGAGCCTCCGCCACCTGCTCCCGCTCGGTGGCCTTGCGCTGCTGGAGCGCGGCGCGGAGTTGCTTCAGGGTGTCTTCGGCGGAGGTCGGCATACAGGTTCCTCTCAGCTACGCAATGGCATCCCGGCGGAGACTGTCTCCAATCGCAAGCGTCCCTCCCGGAAGTCCACGTCGCGCAGGTCCGCGCCGTCGAAGCGGTTCGACGACAACTCCGCGCCCTCGAAGCGGGCGCCCCGGAGGTTCGCACCGGAGAAGACGGTCCGGTAGCAGCGGGCCTTGCTGAAGTTCGCCTCGCGCAGGTCCGTTGAACTCGCCGGGGACGTTGAAGGGAGTGGCGCCGAAAACGCGTCGAGCGGTCATGAAGCAACTGCATACACAACCGGGACCCTCGCGGAAAGTGAACCCATGCCCTCACCCGCGGAGCCCCTCGTCTCAGGTCGTGCCCTGCTTCAACGCGGACGCGGAGCGCAGCAGGCCCGCGCCGCTCACGATGAGGATCCCGGTGAGGACCAGCACCGCGCCCACCGCGAAGGACAGGTCCGCCTGTTCATTCAGCACGAGGATGCCCGCGCTGATGCCGAACAGGGGCGTCATGAACGAGAAGACCGACAGGTTGGAGGCGAGATAGTGGCGCAGCAGCCAGAACCACACGAGGTAGGTGGCGAAGCAGACGATGACGCACTGGAAGAACAGGCTCGCCCAGGCCACGGGGGTCATGGTGATGGGGCCGGCCTGTCCCGTGAGCAGGGCCACGGGGAGCAGCAGCGCGGCGCCCCCCACCAGCTGATACAGCAGGGTCTGCGTGGGCGGTGCGTCTGACAGCGAGGAGGTGCGGATCACCACCGTGGTGGCCCCCCAGGCCAGGCCCGCGAGCAGCCCCATCGCATCTCCGCGGAGCACGCTCGGGCTGAGGCCGCCTCGCAGCCAGCCGCCGCCAAACGCCAGCGCGATGCCCGCGAAGGCCACGCCAATCCCCAGCCACTGCGTCCGCTTCAGCCGCTCGGAGGGCACGAGCCAGTGCAGCCCCAGCGCGGAGAAGACGGGCGCGGTGTAGAGGAAGACGCCCATGTGCGAGGCGTTCGTGTGTCGCAGCCCCTCCGCCACGAAGAGGAACTCCAGGGAGAAGAGCACGCCCACGAGCAGGCCGGCGCGCCACGGCCCGCGGCGCAAGAGCCCCCGCTCGCCCCGCACCCAGCACAGCAGCGCCACGAGCAGCGCGGCCACGCCCGAGCGCAGCGCCATCTGCATCAGGTTGGGAACGTAGGGAGCGGCCATCTTGACGGCCACCTGCTGGAAGCCCCAGATGGCGCACAGCACGACCATGGTCGCGAGCGCGAAGCCATCCGCGGGTTTTCGTTGGGAGCTCATGACTTCATCCTGCGGCTGACGGGGTGGATGGATATAGCGAGATTCCGACAACCCATCCCGAGAAGCCGCCATGGCGAAGCAGCTGCAAGTTCCCTTCACCTCAAAGCTTCCACACCCCGTGTATTTCCGCGCGGCGAACCTGCCCGCGGCGGCGGCCTATCCGCGTCACCGACATCCCTGGGGTGAGTTCGTCTACGCCTACAGCGGGGTGATGGAGCTCAAGCTGGCGGACAGCCACTACCTCGCTCCTCCGCAGTACGGCATCTGGCTGCCGCCCGACCTTGAACACCGGGGCATGAACCGCTTCGAGGCGAGCCACAGCTCGCTCTACCTGGACCCCGCGTGGTGCCGGGGACTGCCCAGGACGGCGTGCGCGATGGCGGTCAGCCCGCTGATGAAGTCCCTGATGGAGCACCTGCGCACCCATGAACTGGCGCAGCCACGCACCAGCGCCGAGCGCAGGTTGTTCCGGGTGCTCATCGACCAGTTGGCGCTGGCCCCCGCCCATGGGAGCTACCTGCCCATGTCCGATGATCCGCTCCTCCAGCCGGTCCTCACGGCGCTGGAGCAACACCCGGAGGATGAGCGCTCCCTGGCTGAATGGGCCAAGGTGCTGCACACCACGGAGCGCACGCTGGAGCGGCGCTGTCAGCAGCACCTGGGCCTGTCGTTCAGCGAATGGCGCCAGCGGCTGCGCGTGGTGAAGGCGCTCGCGATGCTGGAGCAGGGACACGCGGTGGAGGCCATCGCGCTCGACTTGGGCTACAGCAGCGCCTCCGCCTTCATCGCGATGTTCCGGCGGATGACGGGCACCACGCCGGACAAGGTCCGCGGCCACGGCTTCGTGGCGTCGTGAGGGAACGGTGCGCTTGCGTCGCGGGACCGGAAGCGCACCCGGCGCTGACCTGGGGCTCAGGGCACCGCGCTCACGTCCACGTCGACGACGCGGGGCTCCTCGGTGCTCGTCGTGCCGGTGATCGCGGGCATCCTGGCGGACACCTTGAGCGTCAGCGCCCATTCGCCCGTGCTGAGCTGGGAGGGCACGTACTTCCAGGAGAGGCGCACGGGCCCCGTGGTCTCTCCCTCGGCCTGGAGCGCCGTGCGCGCCCGCTCCTCGATCTGCGCCGTCGTCAGCCGCGTCCGGAGCAGGTGTCCCGTCCGGGCCAGGGCCGGCCAGCTGATGAGCGCGCGCTGGAAGCTGCCATCCGGCCCGTGGGAGACCACCGCGCGGTGGCCCTCCACGCGAATGCCATTGATGGCACGCATCACGAAGGTCTTGTGGCGGTGGAGCGAGGGCGCTTCGAGGGCCCCATCGTCCTCGCCCTGGCTGAACGACTTCACCTGTCGCACCAGGCCCAGCTCCGCGGTGGGGATGCCCCAGCGCTGCAGGCGGGCCAGGGCGGTGCGCTGCAACACCGCGGGCTCCTGCGGCGTCTCCGGGCCACTGGGGACCTTGTTCAGCACCAGCACCTGGCCTTCGGACGGGTCGCGCTCCAGCGTCCAGGACTGGGACTCCAGATCCGCGCGGGCCCCCACCGTCTCCGTCTGGGTGAAGGGCTCGGTCGTTCCCACCAGGGAGCCCTGCAGCGCGGCGGCATCAAACGCCGTGCGGGGAAGCAGCGTGGTGGGGATTCCTCCCGTGGGCGGCGTGGCGATGGCCGTGGAGTCGAAGATGAAGCCGAGGGTCGCCTGGGCGGACTGGGTGGTGATTTCGGCGGGCTCCATGAGCGCGCCGCTGTCACAGCCAGACGCGGCGGCGAGCGGCAGGACGGTCAGGAATCGGATGAGCAGATGGCTTTTCATGGCGGTTCGTTCTTTCTGTTCGAGGTCGATGACGGGAGGAGTCACTCGGGCAGCTTCTGCCCGCCGGAGGGCTCGCAGCCCCCCACGTAGAAGATGTGGGAGGCGACCTTGCGCCCCGTGGACTTGCGGTCCCGCCAGCCGCCGTTCTCGTACATCGCGATGCGCTGCGCCTTGGTTTCACCGAAGACGATGGACACCGGGCAGTCGTCGTTGTTCGCGCCCTCGTCGACGTCGTAGGCCGCGTCGATCCAGTTCTCGCCCGCGCCATCGCGCCGCGAATTGGCCGCGTAGCCCTTCACGTAGGTCTTCACGAAGTTGCCGCACGACGAGTTGCCGTGAAAGGCATTCCACATGGTGAAGCCGCTGGTGGGCGTCACGAGCGCCCGCCGGTACCCACCCTGCTTCCAGACCTGGTAGTCGCCAGACTGGCAGGCCTTCACGACGGCGATGTTCAGCTTGCCGTTGCCCAGGCTCATGTGGGTGTCGGTGACGGCCGAGCACGCATCCGCGTTGGTCCCCATCACGAGCCAGCTGCGCAGGTTGGCCTCGTTGTGGCCGCCGTGGGTGTGCACGAAGAGGACGTCCGCGTCGTCCACGCCGAAGTTGGCCTGGGTGTCCTTCGCGTCGGCCGGGACCTTCGAGGCGTCGGTCCAGAAGTCCGCGCGCGCACTCGAGTTGTTGATGGTGCGGACGTCCGACCAGAGGCCGGTGCTCATGAGTGAGTTGAAGTAGTTGGCGAACTCCGCCGCCGTAGCCGTATGCACGGAGTGCGATTCGGCATTGCACTGCCCCGGGCCTCCGAAGTTGGCGATGCCGTAGACATGGGTTTCGTTCGCCAGCGCCGCCGCGGGCAGGAGCAGCGCGAGCGCCGCGCCCGTCCACAGGTGTGTCTGCATCCGGAGTTTCATGGTCCGTCCTTCCCCCGTCTGGGGTTTGGGTGATGGCCCATCAACGAAATCCGGGCGGAATTTCCCTCACCCCCTTCGCGAGAAAGTCGGGGGACTGAACGGAGGGCCAGGGGGTGTTAGGGTGGAAGGTCCCGTGAACGAACTGCCCCTGCCCAAAGAGTCCCACCTCAAACCCTTTCCATTCGTCGCGCCCCACCGGGTCGTCGCATGGGCGGTCTGGATCGGCATCTTCCTCGTTGCCTACAACTTCTTCGCTGTCAGCCGCGGCGAGGAGGCGGCTCGGGATGCCCTGGGGTCGCGGTTCTACGTCCCGCTGCTCGTCACGGTCTTCCTGACGCTGTTCGCCTTCTTCTACTGGCGGATCCGCCGCTGGGCGGGGGCGTACCACCAGGGAGTCTCCTTCTTCAGCGCGGGGGACGAACAGGAAGCGTCCCGCCGCTTCGAGGAGGCCGCCCGCCGCGCCACGCAGGGGCCACAGCGGGCGGTGTCGGTCGCCATGATGGGTCAATGCCAGTTGGCACAGGGGAACACCGGGCGCGCGCTGGAGCTCTTCGGTTCGGCGGAGCGCTCCGGCAAGCTCCGGAGCTCCGTCCCGGCGATGCACCGGTGGATGCCGGGCCTGATCTCCATGGCGCGCCTCGCAGAGGGGGACCTTGCTTCCGCGCGCGCCTGGCTGGCGGAGGGACGCAAGCGCAACGGCGACCTGCCTCCCATCTATGCGCTGCTGCCGGAGGTCGCGCTCCTCTGCCGCGAAGGCAACCCCGCCGCCGCCGTGTCCGCGCTGGATGCGCGGGCGGGCGAAGCGGATGCGCTGGTGGGGCGGGACGCCCGCCGGCTCAAGCTCCTCCGGGCCTTCGCCCTGGACGCAATGGATCCGGCGAGCCACACGGCGGCCATCGATGCCGCGCTCGCGTCCCTGCGGCCCACGCGCCCCGGCGACTTCGAGCTCCTCTCCGCCCGGTGGCCCGAGCTGCAAGCCTTCCTGGAGCGGCGGGGGCTTTCCCACGCGGCGTAAGGAGGGACGGATGCCACGCAAGAAGCAGGAGTACGGTCTCAATCACGCGGACCGCGTCGCTGAAATCGAACGGAAGTTCGGACGCGACCAGGTGGAACCCGTGCTCGCGCAGCTGAGTCAGGTTTCGCATCCCACGGAGAAGTTGCTGGGCGCCATTGTCTTCCTCGCCAGGAAGGGCCACGTCAAAGACATCGCCCTCACGGTGGCGGCCGCCAACAAGAACCCTTCCGAGGTCATGAATGCTGCGACCGTCAAGGAAGAGCGAGGGTAACGGGTCGTGCGCCGGGCTCGGAGCCGCCCGGGCTCGCCCAGGGCAGCGACGTGAGGGCCTCGCAGGCTGTTGCTGAACTGCTCCTTGCTGCGCCGCCAGCACAGCGTCCGCTATGTCCTTCACTCTGCGCAGCGGATGATCCGCCGGGACCCGGCCCCGGCGTCCTCAAGCGGAACAGCGTCGTCTGCTGCTGGGCCGTCCGCGCATCGCGGCCTCCGATGCGCGAAGGGCACCACGTCACGGTACGCGGCGTCGGTCCCTCAGAGGGATTTCCTCAGGTCGCAGTTTGTCCTGAGTCAGGGCCTACACAGAACAGGGCAGCTAACTTGAGACTGGCCGGGCCACGAGGCCAGTGGATAACGTGGACCACCAGACACACCGTCGTTCTTGGCAGAGGAAAGTGTCCACGGACTTTCCTTCTCCAGGAAGCCCGTCTAACCCCCTTCAGGGAAGTTGGGTAAGGGACCGGCGGTTGCTCCATGGAGGGGGCGCTTCCATGGCGTGGCAGCCGAGGCATTGGACGGCCCAGCAACTGGAGGAGCGGCGGCTTGCGGCCGGACG
>NZ_RAVY01000048.1:0-50609 GCF_003611625.1 Corallococcus sp. CA054B | reverse complement strand
CGTCCTCCTGGGGCTGGGCGGCGTGCTCCGGCAGGAACATCAGCAGCACCAGCGCGGGGATGGCCGCCGCGGCGGTGAAGGCGAAGAACGTGGGCCAGCCCATCCACGTGGCCAGGAAGCCGGACAGGGAGCCGATGAGCCGGTTGGCGATGGTGCCCAGCGCGGACAGGAGCGCGTACTGCGTGGCGCTGAAGCTCTTGTGGCACAGCGACATGATGAAGGCCGCGAACGCCGTCACGCCCAGGCCCGTGCACACGTTGTCCACGGCGATGGTGCCCGCGAGCATCAGGTCGTTCTTGCCCACCAGCGCCAGCGCCATGAAGGCCAGGTTGGTGATGCCCTGCGCGGCGCCGAAGATGAACAGCGCGCGGCGCATGCTGAGCTTCACCATCAGCACGCCGCCCAACAGGCCGCCGCTGATGGTGGCCACCATGCCCAGCGTCTTGCTGAGCGCGCCAATCTCCGTGTTGGAGAACCCCAGCTCGATGTAGAAGGGCGTCACCATGCTGGCGGCGATGCCATCCCCCAGCTTGTAGAGCACCAGGAACGCCAGCACCCCCAGCGCGTACTTGCGGCGGAAGTAGTCCACGAAGGGCCGCACCACGGCATCCGCCAGGTTGCGAGGAGGCCGCACGCTCTGGGGCTCCGGGGCCAGCAGCGTGGCCACCACGCCCACGCCCATGAGCAGGCCCATCACGTAGTACGTCTGGGACCAGCCCAGGTGATCCGACAGGACGAACGCGAGCCCGCCCGCCACGAGCATCCCCAGCCGGTAGCCGGTGACGTACATCGAGTTGCCCAGCCCACGCTCCTCCATGGGGAGGATGTCCGTGCGCCACGCGTCCGCGACGATGTCCTGGCTGGCGGACAGGAACGTCACCACCACCGCCATGCACGCCATGGCCAGCGGGGTGTCCTTCGGGTTCACCAGGCCCATGGCGGCGATGGCGCCCATGAGCAGCACCTGCGTGAGCAGCATCCAGCCGCGCCGCCGACCCAGGAAGGGCAGGGTGTAGCGGTCCATCAGCGGCGCCCACAGCACCTTGAAGGTGTAGGGCAGCGCCACCAGGCTGAAGATGCCAATCGTCTTGAGATTGACCCCCTCGTTCTTCATCCACGCGGACAGCGTGACGCCGGTCAGCCACAGGGGGAGGCCGGACGCGAAGCCGACGGCGATCAGGAGCCAGATGCGCCGGCTCTTCAAGACGGTGAGAAGCGAGGAGTTGGGCATGGGGGCGCGGGAAACAGCCGCCAGCATAGAGAATCCACCCCGCGCGTCACCTTCCAACGGCCAGGGACTGTCCGCCCGGCTGCTGTCCGGCCCTGAGCCCGGGCGGCCTCTTCAGGGCTTCGGGTCCAGCGCGGACACGTCCGGACAGGTGCGGCGGTCGCCCTCGGTGGGGGTGATGAAGTCCCAGTTGCGCTGCATGAACGTGATGCGCGTCCGGGAGTCCCAGCACTCCGTGTACTGCGCGCCCTTCGCGTCCCCGTCCAGGATGTTGAGCACCAGCACGCCCCGGCCATCCGGCGTCCAGCGCGCCAGGATGTCCAGCGTCTCCAGCAGCCCGCCGGGAACCAGGTCCTCCCCCGGCAGCCGGAACGACATCTCCCCCAACCCCTCCGGTGTCCGGCGTGACGCGTAGCGCGCCAGCGGCAGCGCGCCTCCCAGGCCGGAGACGAGCAGCTCCACGCTCGTGGGCAGCGCCTTCGTCTGGTAGCGGATGTCCAGCCGCTCCACGAGGTTCACCTCTTGCGGCTCGAACCCGCGCGCGCGGGCCTCCTTGAGGTCCATGGCGAGCGTGCCCTCCCCCTTGCGGATGCCGCCGCCCGCCTTGAAGGTGCCAGGCACGTAGGTCCACCACGCGGACTCGCCTCCGCCCGTGGGCCGGACCTGGAGGAGGTAGCCGAAGTCGCTGCCCTGGCGCTCCATCACGAAGCGCAGCTCGTGGCCCGGGTGGCCGTCCGCGGGGAAGGGACCCCAGACGCGCCGGTCCGGCTCCCGCGTGGTGGGGGGGGCGTGGCGGAACACCTCCAGCAGGGCGAGCAGACCGTCCACGTCGGTGTTGAACCGCGTGCCCGCGGCGTAGGCCTGGAGGGCGAGCTCGGACGTCCCGCCCAGCACCTGCGCCCGGCGCAACGCCTGGCCCCGGGGGAGCGCGCCCTGGCCGGCGCGCGCGGCGGAGTCCGGCAGCATCGCGGCCAGGTCCTCGCGCTGGGGCAGGGCGTTCTGGAACTCCAGGTCGTCGTTGGAGAAGTCGCCGCCGCACGCGACCGTGAGGAGGCAGCAGAGGGCCAGGGCAAAGGTTCGCATCACGTGCTCCCTCATGGCTCGTACGTGAGGAGCGCGGCCAGCTCCCAGAACCCCAGGGAGCGCTGCGCGTCGACGGTGTATTGGAGGTACTGCAGGCGGCTGCGCGCGGTGAGGTTCAACTTCCGCGTCAGCTGGAAGCGCGCGCCCGTCGCCAGGCCCGGAGACACCATGGCGAAGCGTTGATCCGGGAGCGCCGCGTCGTCGAACTTGCGGCCCATGATGAGGTACGCGACGCGCACGCCCACGAACGGGGCGACGCGGCCCATGGGCCACTCGGCGGTGAGGCTGGTGCCCACGTTCACCACGGAGTAGCGGTACGCCGGTCCCGCCAGCGTGGGCAGTGACAGCACGCCGTTCGTGCCGCCCACCGCCGCGTCGAAGCCCCAGACCCAGTCGCGGCGGAAGTAGTCGTGCAGCTCGGCCTCCGCGCCGAAGAGGGGCACGGAGAGGAAGAGGGACTGGCGCGTCCGCGGGTCGAAGAAGGACTGGAAGCCGCCGGTGAGACCGAACGCCCACCACGCGCCCTTGTCCCGCATGGCGCCCTTCACGGGGTCGTCGGTGAAGGGCGCGTCCTTGAAGCGCGGCTCCTGCAGGATGGTCGTGCGTCCGCGAGCGACCTCCACTTCACCGATGCGCAGCCGGTCGCTGAGCCGGCGCTTCACGCGGTAGGTGCCGGGGGCCAGGGCCACGCGGCGCTCGGTGTCCGCGGCCTTGTCCAGCTCCGCGACCACGAGTCCGCCCGGATCCACGAAGTAGTACGAACCCGCGGGGGCGCTGCCGGGGACGACCAGGCCTTCGGCGCTCGCGCGCAGGTCGGTGAGGACCAGGTCGCCGTTGCCCGCGAGGTCGTAGCTGAACGTGGGGTGCTGCGGGCCCGCGCTGCTGTCGGCCGTGTCCGCGACCGTGCGGGCGTAGGCGTGTGAGTACGCCTCGAAGAGCGTCACGCGACCGTCGCCGCTGCGGTCCGCGTCTCCCAGAAGGCCGCTGGCCAGGTGATGGGAGAAGTAGCTGCCGCCCAGCGCGTCCGACTCCTGCGAGTCCTCGTCCGCGGCGCTGGAGGTGAGGATGACGACGCCCCGGGCATCGCGTGCCGCGCCGGACTCCACGTCGAAGGCCGGGGCCTTGCGAGCGCCCTTGGTGCGGGTGAGCGCGCCGGAGCGGCAGGAGTCGAGGATGGCGATGCGGATGTCCACGGGCGCGTCGGCCAGCCGGCGCTTGAGCGCATCGAAGGCGAGCCGCGAATCACCCAGCCGCAGCGCGCCGTCCTTCGCGTGGCCGGAGTAGTAGACGAACAGGGCAGTGCGTTCGCCGCGAGCCTGGGCCGCGCGGGCCCGCTGCTCCAGCTCCGACAGGGCGGCGAGGAAGTCCTTCGCGTCGTCATCCAGGAGGAGCTTCGCGTCGGCCGGGGACACGCCGCCCAGCCGCGTGAGCAGGTCGTGCATCTTGCGCGCATCGTCGCGCGCGTAGCTCAAGGGCCGCGTGTCCGCGCCGCCCGTGTCGTTGCCCGCGATGAGCGCGAAGCGGTGCAGCGTGTCCGCATGCGCGGCGGTGGAGAGCAGCACCAGCGCGGGAATCGAAGCCCGGATCGCCAGGCCCATGGCCCGTGCCCGGGCCGCCACGGGAGCGAGCACCTGTTTCACGGGGCCGTCGCTCATGGCTTCAGCAGAATCCACTGCGTCTGCGCACCCGCGACGTCCAGCGGGGGCATGCGCGTGACGTCCCGGCCCGCCGCGACGAAGGCCTTCCGGGCCGCGTCGCTCAGCGCGTCCATGGAGACGGGGGCGTCCGTCAGCACCAGCACCACGCGCTCCGCACCCGCGCCGGTGAACTCCACGCTCTCCGGCAGCCAGTGCTGCCCCGCGCCCGGCTCCACCGCGAGGCTGTCCCCGGACTCCGGATACAGCGGCGTCACCTCGCCCTGTGCATCCACCGACAGCGCCGCCACGTAGCGGTACGCATCCGCCGTGTAGCCCAACCGCACGCGCTCCCCGGCTTGCAACGCCTCCGGCGCCTCCGTGCTCGCCACCCGCTGCGGCTCCGCGCCTCCACCGATTCGCAGCTCCGCGCCCGCGCCGCCCTTGATGCGATTGCCCGCGACGGATGGCTGGACCGGATCCGTCCTCCCGCCGGTCTCCAGCAGCGGACGCGCCAGCACCAGCACCAGCACGGACGCCGCCACCGCCATCAGCGGCCGGACCCACTGCGCGCGCGTCGCCGGCTCCTGCGAAGAGGCCTGCCTCGCACGGGCCCGCTCCACGGCGGCCTCGAAACGTTCGAAGGGAACCTCCGCCTCGAACGCGGCCTGCGCGTCCGCGAAGGACCTCAGCGTCGCGCCACACGCCTCGCACGCCTCCGCATGCGCCTGGACGCGCTGGGCCTCCGGGGCGGGAAGTTCGCCAGCGTGCAGGCGGCGCAATGTCCAGCTCGACTCGTGCGCGCTCATCGGACGCTCAGCTCCTCTCCACCCAGCTCCGCGAAATGCTCCAGCCGCTTGCGCACCGTGGGCACCGAACGCCCCAGCACCGCGGCCACCTCTTCCAGCGTCATCCCGTCCACGTGGTAGTGGATGGCCGCCGCCTGTGTCTCCGGGTCCACCCGGGCCAGCAGCTTGCGCACCAGGTCACGCGTCTCCATCGCCTCCGCGCCGCCATGGCCCTGCGAACGGGCCGCCTCGTCCCTCGCGAACCACTTCCGCCACGCCGCCCCTTCCGAACGCAGCTGGTTGAGGCAGTGGTGCGTGGCGATCTTCATCAGCCACGTCAGCGGGGACGCCTCCGCCCGGAACGACTCCCCGTGCACGAGCGCGCGGGCGAAGACGTCATGCATCGCGTCCTCCGCCCGGCTCGCGTCCTTCAGCAGGTAGCGGCAGCGCTCACGCACGCTGCCGCCATACTTCACGTACAGCTCGCGCAGGACGGCCCGCCGGTCCTCGTTGGGACGGGGAGGCACCACCTTCAGGGCCAGCGGGGTCGGTCCGGTCACGCGCGGCGCAAGCCTACCGCGACCCGGCTCACAGCGACGAGTACACCGCCGCCGTGAACCCGCCGCAGGCGGTCCCCTCCTCACCGTAGCCCTGGCGCGGGTCCAGGCTGACGCGGAAGTAGGTGCTGAGGAAGTTCGCGTCCCAGCACTCGTTCGCCGTCGCCTCTCCCACCAGGTCGCCGCCCGACACCTTGACGTCCGAGCGCCCCACCCCCGACGCCGTCCAGCGGCTCTTGATGGTCAGCTTCTCCCGCTTCAGGCGCAGCAGGTCTCCGATGTCGATGTTCTTGTACGTCACGAAGTCGAACTCGCCCCCCGCCGTGGGCGACGCCTTGTAGTGGTACTTCGCGTCCACGCGCTGGCCGGCCTCCTCCTCGTCACGCATCTGGTGGAAGTCCGCGTCCACCGTGACCTGCGACGTGGCGCTGGCTCGCGCGTAGCGGATGTCCACCGTGCCCAGCTTGTCATCCGCGCCCGGCAGGGCGAACGCCGCGTCCCAGTCGATGAGCAGCTCTCCGGAGCCGAAGCCCCTCATGCGCTCTCCGTCCGCGTTCACCTCCACCGTCTGCGTGCCGGACAGCACCGCCCGGAACGCGCTGTCCTCCGCCGTCCTCGGCTTGCCCTCCAGCACCCAGGAGAACGACGCATCCCCCGACTTCGTCACCGTCAGGCGCCACGTCGTGAGCTCCAGGGGGCCCGTGCTCGGACCCCACACGGCCTTGTTCCCTTCCAGCGTCGTCGGCGGGTACTGGGTGATCTGCTCAATGAGGTTCAGCACCCAGAGCGTGCCGCCGTTCACCACCACCGTGGCCGCCACGGTGGCCTTGAAATAGTCAGCCGTCAGACCCTGGATCGCCGCTACGGACGGGCCCTCGGCCGTCAATCCCTGGCCGTTCTGCTTCGGCGCGTTCACCTCCAGCATCTCCTTGGAGGGCAGGCCGTCGCGGAACGTCGCCTCGTCGGGCTGGTCCGCGTCGCAACCGGCGAACAGCAGGGAGGCACACAGCAGGCTCTTGCGCAGCATGGTCGAGCGTCCTTTCAGGGCCCGTCTTGTGCGGGCCGTGCGGCAGTGAATTCGCCCCTATGGACACAGCCCGGCCGAAAAACAGAAAAAGCGCTCGCTAGGGGCGGAAAAGCACAGTGAAACCAGGCGCTTGGCGTCTGGCTGCCTGCTCTCCGGCCGCCCGCGGCCGCCTGCCCGACGGTTGAAATGGGCCATCCCTACCTTTCGCCCATGGAAAAACGACACCCGAACCATCCCGGGGAGATGGGTACGGACGCCACGCTGGCCGAGCGGGAGCGTGCGCCGGACGAGATCAACGCCCGCGCCAGAGCCGTCGGTCTGCTGCATGAGGCCGGGGTGCCGTTCGTCGTGGGTGGTGCGTATGCCTACGCCACCTATACCGGCATCTACCGCGACACCAAGGACCTGGACCTGTTCCCGCGCAAGCAGGACGCCATCCGCGCCCTGGAGGTGCTGGAGAAGGATGGCTGGCGCACGGAGCGGCCCGACGAGGTCTGGCTCTACAAGGCGTACAAGGGCGACTACTTCGTCGACTTCATCTTCTCCTCCGGCAACGGCGTGGCGACGGTGGACGACGAGTGGTTCACCAACGCCAGGAAGGCCACCATCTTCGGCTACGAGTGCCTCATCGCGCCGGCCGAGGAGATGATCTGGTCCAAGGCCTTCGTCACCGAGCGCGAGCGCTATGACGGCGCGGACATCAACCACCTCATCCTCAAGGCGGGGCGGGAGATGGACTGGGACCGCATCCTCCGGCGCTTCGACCGCTACTGGGAGGTGCTGCTCAGCCACCTGATGATGTTCCGCTTCGCCTATCCGAGCGAGCGCGACATCGTGCCCAACTACGTGATGACGGAGTTGATGAGCCGCACGCTCCAGACGGTGCGCGACGGCAGCTGGGACGAGAAGCTGTGCCGGGGCAACCTGGTGTCCAAGGTGAACTATCACGTGGACATCCACCACTGGGGCTTTGGGGACGGCAGGGCGTGGGACGAACAGGACAGACCCGAGGGGGGAACCCGTGGCGCGAGATCCGAGCTCGAAGATTCGGCTGGCAGCGGTCGGTGACCTGCACTGCCGCGAGGACCAGCACGGGCGCTTCCGGCAGCTCGTCAAACAGGTGAATGCCTCGGCGGACCTGCTGCTCCTGTGCGGGGACTTGACGGACCGCGGGATGATTGAAGAGGGCAAGGTGCTGGCCGAGGAGCTCTCGGCCTTGCGCGTCCCGTGCGCCGCGGTGCTGGGCAATCACGACTACGAGCACGGGCAGGTGAAGGACATCTGCTCGGAGCTCTCCAAGGTCGGCGTGCACATCCTCGACGGGGACCACTTCATCTTCGAGAAGACGCTGGGTGTCGCGGGGGTGAAGGGCTTCGGGGGCGGCTTCGGCAACGCGACGTTGCAGGCGTTCGGCGAGGGCCAGACGAAGTCCTTCGTGCAGGAGGCCGTCACCGAGTCGCTCAAGCTGGAGGCCGCGCTCAGCCACCTGGACACGCCCAAGAAGGTCGTGATCATGCACTACGCCCCCATCCCGGAGACGCTGGAGGGGGAGAACATCGAGATCCGCCCCTTCCTGGGGACGAGCCGCTTGTCGATGCCCATCGACCACTACGGCGCGGCCTACGTCTTCCACGGTCACGCGCACCACGGCGCGCTCGAGGGCAAGACGAAGAGCGGCATCCCGGTGTTCAACGTCGCCATGCCGCTGCTCACCAAGTTCACGCCCGAGCAGCGCTTCGCCCTGATGGAGGTGTAGCGCTGCCTCAGTGCTCGGGAAGACCGCCGTCCGAATCGTCGGGCGGTGCCTGCTGGAGGTCCGAGGCGCGCGTGGGCAGGTCCGCCACCGCGCCCATGGACACCTCCACCAGGTCCGGCCCGGAGCCCCGTGCATAGAGCCGGTCCTCCGTGTCTGGCACGGCGTCGCCCAGCCACAGCCGTGCCAGTTCGCGTCCCTTCCCATCGCGCAGCACGACGCTCCGCGACGCGTCACTGATGCCGTAGCGCTCCCAGTGCTTCACCTTGGGCTCGCCGTCCCCCGTGGCTTTCAGCGACTCCAAACGGCTCAGGACCTTCGCCACGCGAAAGTAGAGGGTGCGTCCCCCGTGGGGACCCTCCAGCTCCCACGGGTCGTGGGGGCCGGGGCCACGCGCCACCACTACCGGAGCGGCCTTGCCACCGGGGAGGAACTCCATGCGACGGACGTCGTCGCGTTGGAACGAGAGCACGCGCCGGTCCTTCAATTCCTGCACGCCCACGTCCAGTGTCGTCAGCGCACGGGCTTCCACCTCCGCCAGCGTGGACCGCGAACCCTGTTCGCGAAGGGCATGGACGACGGTCGCTCCGTCGCGGGTCACCTGCGCCAGCCTGACGCGGATGGGCTCACCAGAAGCCGGCACGAAGCGCGCGTCCACGACGGGCGTGTCCAGGCCCAGGGCCTTCCGCGAGGCGGCGGTGTCCTGCGGGAAGGACAGGGCCTGATGGCCCTCGAACGCCTCGAGCAGGTCCATCAGCCGGCTGTCACTCGCGCGGGTGGGCTCCGGCTTCTCCATCCGCCACGACTTGCGGTCCGCCTCGCGTGTCAGCGTGTACGCGTGGTCCTTCGCCTTGACGTCGATGGACTGGAGCGAATCGAGCTCGAGCGGCCCCAGGAACTCCTTGGCGCGCAGCTCGAACGGGCCCTTGTCCAGCGAGTACCGCACGGCACCGTCCGCCGCGTACACGGTCGTGTCGCCTTCACGGCGCACGTAGACGGAGCCATCGAAGGGGTTCTCATTCCCACCAGCCAGCGTCACGGTGCGCTGGCGGGACGGATCCTCCGAGCCCTCACCGTTGGCATCCGGAAGAAAGGCCCGCGCCGTCACGGTGAACGTCGGGGACGTGAGCCCGTACTTCTTCAGGTCCGCGTCCGTCGGCGACGCGTTCACGGTGGCCTTGAACTTCGCCGAGGTCAGCTGCTGCACCAGGGCCTCCACCGCGTACGGATCCGCCTTCGCCTCCACGGGCGAGACAATCCGCCAGCCCTCCTGCGTCCGCTCCAGCTCCGTGGTGGCGCCGCGAGCCTTCACCGTCAGGTGCGTGAAGATGGGCGCCGGGTCCGGAGCCGCGCCACGGGTTGGCTCGGCGGCTTCCGTCGCGAAGAGCTTCGGCGGAGCAGGGGGCTTCTCCGCGTCGCGCGAACAGCCCACGGCCAGAAGCCCCAGCATCACGACGGTGGACGTCCTCACCGGTTCCTCCGTGACAACCAGACCGCGAGTCCCACACCCAGCAGCGACAGCGGAAACAGGTCGGTGGAAACGAAGCGCAGGGTCCGCATCTGGTCCTCGCCAAGCTCCAGGGTGGACGTCTCACGGTCGGGAGGACGCAGGGTGACCTTCTCCGCCTGATGGGATGCCCAGCCCATGGCGTTCATCACCAGGTTGCGGTTGGCCTCGTAGCCCCAGTTCGGATCCAGCAGCAGCTCCGAGTCGCCCACGGCCACCAGTCGGGCCTCGTCGTAGCGCTTGTGCTCCGCCGCACGCGTGTCCCGGGAAGCGGCGGCCACCAGCGTGAGCTGCCCCATCTTCTCGCCGCTGGACGGGGTGGTGTCCTCCAGGGGCCGCGACTCCACCCACGCATAGGGGGAGCTCAGCAGCACGGGCTCCACCGTCACGCCGGGCAGCAGGAAGCCCTCGCGGACGAGCGTGAAGCTGCGCGGCGTGGGCAGCTGGATGTTGAAGCCGCGCTCCTGCAACGGACGCGTGATGGGGTGCTTGCCGTAGAAGTTCGACACCAGGACGAACGGGTTGCCCGAGTTGAACTGCGGGTCCGCCGCCACGCCGTCGTCCACCTGCACGCCGTAGTCCGCGAGGAACAGGCCCAGCCCGTCATCCGTGTTCGCGTCGGTGAAGTAGAGCAGCCGGCCGCCTTCGCCCAGGTAGGTGCGCAGCGCCGCCACCTCTGGCGCCGTGTACGCCTGCTTCGCGCCAGCGATGATCAACAGGCCCGCGTCGCGAGGCACTTCCTTCCGGCCCAGGAGGTTGAGCGGCTCGGGGCGGTAGCCCTCGCGCAGCAGCTGGCGCCGCAGCTCCGTCAGCCCCTCGCCAGCCGCCTCCAGCGACCACTCGCCGTGCCCTTCGAGGACGTACACCTTCTGCGCGCCCGTCGCGCTCAGCTGGAGCAGGGCGTTGGTCAGCTCCTGCTCGGCTGGGACGGGCAGGGTGGTGTGGGGCGCCGCATCGCCCTCGCCTCGGGAGATGACGACCAGCGTCTGCCCGTCCTTGAGCTGGTACTTCGCGGCCAGGGCCGGCTCGCGGCGCGGATCCACGAAGGCGTAGTCGAACGCCTCCGGTGCTGCCTCGTGGTAGCGCCGGAACAGCTCCTCCAGCTCGCCATAGGACGGGTGCGTGGGCGGGATGAGCGCCAGCGCGTGGGCCTTCTCCTTCAACCCCGCCAGCGTCTGCACCGTCTGCGGCGCGAGCGAGAAGATGCGCTCCTGCGTCAAATCCCAGCGCTTGTTCTTGCGGAAGGCGAGCACGTTGAGCGCCACCAGCACGCCCAGCACCGCCAGCGTGGTGAGCACCGAGGACGCGAGGAACCGTCCCGTGCGGCGGGTGCCCGCGCGCGCCAGCTCCTGGCGGTGCATGACGAAGTAGGCCGCGAGCATCGCCGCGCCCAGCACCGCCTTGCCCGCGGCGAGCACCACGCTGCCGGAGGTGAGGAACAGCGTGAAGGGGCTGGACGCGAGCAGCAGCAGGCCGAAGGCCCCCAGCACGCGGGTGACGTGGGTCGCTCTCATGGTCATGCGTAGCGCTGCGCTTCCACCGCGCGGTGGGTGAGCAGCAGCGAGAACAGGATGACGGACGCGAAGAACACCAGCGCCTGCACCTCCAGGACGCCCTGGATCATCCCCTGCAACTGCGTATCGAAGGACAGGTAGTTCAGGAACGAGCGCAGCGGCTCCGCGGTGGACTGGGCCACGCCGCGCAGGAGCATCCACGGCAGCAGCACCGTGAAGGTGAGGAACGCCGCCAGCATCTGACTCTCCGTCAACGCGGAGATGAACAGCCCCACCGCCATGCACGTCGCGCCCCAGATGAGCACCGCGCCGTAGCCCAGCAGCACCGTGGGCCACTCCAGCGCGGAGCCGGACGGGCCCGTGCCCACCACCGACAGCAGCACCGGGAACACCAGCGTCAGCCCCAGCGTGACGAAGATGAGGCCCAGGCCGCCCAGGTACTTGCCCAGCACGATGTCCACCGGCCGCACCGGCGTCGTGAGCAGCAGCGCGAACGTCTTCTGGCGCTTCTCCTCCGCGAACAGCCGCATGGACAGGAAGGGCGCGACGAAGAGCGTGAGGATCAACACCACGCCCCACAGCTGCACCACCACGCCGTCCGTGAGGTTGCGGTAGACGATGGAGTCCGGCGGCAGCTTGCTCCAGCCGTTCTCACGCGCCAGGGCCTGCACCTGCTGGAACTGCTCCAGCAGGCTGACGAAGAAGAACGACGAGAGCGCCGCCATCGCCGTGAACACGGCGTAGGCCCACGGGGTGGTGAAGGCGACGGCCAGCTCCTTGCGGGCAATGGCCAGGGCAGTGCGCATGCGCTTATGGGTTCCTGTTCAGGCGGCGGTCAGCTTGATGAAGACTTCTTCCAACGACGCGTGCTCAGCCTGGCCATGGGCCTTCGCCAACTGGTCGATGGCGTCATGGGCCACCACGCGGCCCTGGTGGAGGATGAGCACCTTCTCGCACGTCACCGTGACCTCCGGGAGGATGTGCGTGGACAACAGCACCGTGTGCTTCCCGGAGAGGCTCCGGATCAACGCGCGCAGGTCCGCGCGCTGCGCGGGGTCCAGGCCTTCGGTGGGCTCGTCCAGGATGAGCACCGGCGGCGAACCGAGGAGCGCCTGCGCGATGCCCACGCGCTGCTGGTAGCCCTTGGACAGGTTCTGGAGCACGCGGCCCATCACGTCGCTCACGCCCGTGAGCCCCGCCACCCGCTCCACCTCCGCCTTCACCGCGCGGCCGGGCACCTGCTTGAGCGCCGCGACGAACGCCAGGTAGCCGTGCACCGTCAGCTCCGGGTACAGCGGCGGCGTCTCCGGCAGGTAGCCGATGCGCCGTTTGACCTCCATGGGGTGCGTGGTCACGTCGAAGCCCGCCACCTTCGCGCTGCCCTCGGACGGGGGCAGGAAGCCGGTGAGGATCTTCATCGTGGTGGACTTGCCCGCGCCGTTGGGGCCCAGGAAGCCCAGGAGCTCGCCCTCACCGACCGTGAAGGACAGGTCTTCAATGGCCAGGCGCTCGCGGTAGCGCCGGGTGAGGTTGCGCACCTCGATGATGGGCTTCTCGGTGATTGGCATGCGCGGGGGCGAACTCTACACTGCCCCGGAAGCGAGGCGTGGATGCCAATCGTGGTGCAGAAGTACGGCGGCTCATCGGTCGCTGACGCGGAGAAGCTCGGCAAGGTCGCGCGGCGCGTGAAGCAGAAGCGGGACGCGGGCTATCAGGTCGTCGTCGTCGTGAGCGCCATGGGCGACACCACGGATGACCTGCTGTCGCTGGCCAAGAGCGTGTCCCAGGACCCGCCCCGGCGCGAGCTGGACATGCTCCTCACCTGCGGCGAGCGCATCTCCATGGCGCTCCTGTCCATGGCGCTCCAGGAGCAGGGCGTCCCGGCCATCAGCTTCACCGGCAGCCAGAGCGGCATCATCACCAACGACGCCCACGCCCAGGCGCGCATCGTGGAGGTGCGGCCCTACCGCATCCAGGACGAGCTGGCGCACGGCAAGGTCGTCATCGTCGCGGGCTACCAGGGCGTCTCCTACAAGAAGGAAGTGACGACACTGGGACGCGGCGGTTCGGATACGACCGCGGTCGCGCTGGCGGCGGCGCTGGACGCGGAGGCGTGTGAAATCTACTCGGACGTGGACGGCGTCTTCAGCGCGGATCCGCGCGTGGTGCCGGACGCGCGCAAGCTGGAGTCGCTGAGCTACGACGAGATGCAGGAGCTGGCGAGCGCCGGCGCCAAGGTGCTCAACGCCCAGGCCGTGGAGTGGGCCAAGGCGCGCGGCATCACCATCCTCGCGCGCACCGCGCACGGGCAGGGGACCGGCACCAGCGTGCAGGAGCTCGCCGTGCCCACCGACAGCCGCGTGAAGGGCGTGACGGCGGACGCGGAGATGGCCGTGCTCGTCGCCCACGCCAGCGTGCCCCTCCAGGAGCTGCTGGAGTTCCTGGACGCACGCGCCGTCCGAGGCCGCACGCTTGCCCACGACGGACTGCCGGGCGCCCCGGGGCGCACGTACCTGGCGGTCCCTCTCGCGGACATTCACGGCCCGGAGGCGCTCCAGCGCGAGCTGGCCACGCGCTTTGGCGGGGGCGTGTACTGGCAGGACGGCTGGGGCACGGTCACCTGTGTGGGCGTGGGCCTCAACGCGGACTGGGTGCCGCTGCGCAAGGCCCTCTCCGCCGCGGAAGCCCTGTCCGCTCGGGTTCATGCGGTGAGCACCTCGCCCCTTCAAGTGACCCTCCTGGTGGACAAGGCGCATCTGAAGACCCTCACGGCCCGGTTGCACCGCGAACTGCTCGGTAGCTGACACGCGCCTCATCCGCGCAACCTTCGTTGATCCGAGGACTTGCGGGCCGTTCCTGGAGACGAGTCGACATCCTCCGTCGAACTTTCTTACTCAGTGGGGGCAGGGCGCTTCCCTCTGAGAAGTCGATGCCTACCCTCCTCCCCTGAATACCTTGGAGGGTTGGGCATGGCTCAGGGGCGGCGCTGGATGGGACTGGGGGTGGTGCTGGCGCTCCTGGTGACGGGGGCCTCGGGCTGCAAGGACTCCGGTCCGGCACCCGGCACGCCTCCCCCGGGCGACCGCCATGATGATCCGCCGCTGAGCAACGACGACGCGGGCGTCATCGGTCCGGACGGCGGCATCGTCGTCCCCGAATATGACGCGGGCACGCCGGAAGAAGAGCCGGACGCGGGCACGCTGCCCGACGGCGGCAGCGCGCTGCCCGAGCGCGACCCGGACGCCGTCCACAAGGAGAACCAGAAGAAGGGCACCAACGGCTGGCGCATCGACAAGAACGCCAACAGCCGCGAGATTGAAGGCTACCCCCTCAAGGCCACCCTGACGCAGGGCGAGTCGCTGCGCGTGGCGGTGTCCCTGTCCGAGGAGCGCAAGTTCAGCTGGTTCGTCTACCGCCTGGGCTACTACGGCGGCGTGGGTGCCCGCGAGATCGCGCGCGGCGGCCCGGTGCAGGGCACGCGGCAGGCGGACTGTCCGGCGGATCCGACGACGGGCGTCATCGCCTGTTCCTGGTCCCCCACGCTGGAGATCCCCATCGGCGAGGACTGGGTGCGCGGCGTGTACGTGGTGAAGCTCGTGCGCGACGACCGGCCGTCGCGCTACGTGCCCTTCTTCGTGCGGGACGCGAATCCGCGCGCGGAGGTCGCGGTGCTCATGCCCACCTCGAACTGGGCGGCGTACAACACCTGGGGCGGCACCAGCCTCTACGATGATCAGAAGGGCGTGATGAAGGCGCACGGCGTCGCGCGCGCCTTCCAGTCCTCCTATGACCGGCCCTACTACCGGGGCCAGGGCTCCGGGCACCTGATGCTGGACGACCTGAGCCTGGTCACGTGGCTGGAGTCGCAGGACCTGGACGTGGGCTACTTCACCGACGAGGACATGGACGAAAGCTACGACTTCCTGCGTGGCGCGAAGGTGCTCGTGATGTCCGGCCACGACGAGTACTGGTCCTCCAAGCAGCGCGACCATGCGGACCGCGCGCTGTCGGAAGGGCGCTCCATCATCAACCTGGGCGCGAACAACGCGTACTGGCAGGTGCGGATGGAGCCCTCCGCGGACGGCCGCCCGCGCCGCATCGTGACCTGCTACAAGGGCGCGCCGCAGGATCCGTACAAGGATCAGCGCAGGACGGTGAAGTTCCGCGACCTGCCCGCGCCCCGTCCGGAGAACGCGCTCCTGGGCGTGCAGTTCGCCTCGCGCTGGCACCAGTGGCCCTTCCCGACCGTCATCACCAACCCGGAGCACTGGGTCTTCAACGGCACGGGCTTCAAGGCCGGTGACACGCTGTGGATGGCGAACGGCTACGAGGTGGATCAGCTGGTGTCCAACGGCCGCCAGCCCTCCGGCGTGGAGGTGCTCGCGGAGTCCCCCTCGCTGTCGCTCCAGGGCGGCTTCGGCTTCGCGCACATGGTGGTGCGCAAGCAGGGGGACGCGTACGTCTTCTCCTCGGGCGGCATCGACTTCGTGCACAAGCTGGCCGGGGTGGCGGACCGCGTGGCGGATCCGCGCGCGGGCCGCATCGTGGCCAACGTGCTCTACAAGGCGCTGGGCCGGAAGCTGCCGGGCGACCTGGTGAAGTTCCAGCCCCCGGCGGCGGCCACGCCCATGGGGCCGTTCGCCGCGTCCGTGACGACGGTGGCGGGACAGCCCGGCAAGCGCTGCCATGCGGGGACCAAGGTGGCACCGGATGAGCTGGGCGCGCCGCTCGCCGTCGCCGTGCTGCCGGATGGCGGCTGGGCGGTGGCGGACTCGCTGGGCAACGCGGTGAAGCGCGTGTCACTGGACGGGAAGATCCAGACGGTGCTCACCAAGCTCTCCGGCCCCATGGGCATCGCCGCGGACGCGCTGGGCAATGTCTATGTGTCCGACACCGAGAACGCCGTCATCCGGCGCATCTCTCCGGAGGGCAAGGCGGAGGTGTTCGCGGGCACCACGTGGGGCTACCAGGATGGCCCCGCGCTGTCGGCGGCCTTCAACCAGCCCGCGGGCCTGTCCTTCACGCCGGACGGCACGGCGCTGCTCGTGGCGGACCTGAACAACAGCGTCATCCGCCGCATCGACATGGTGACGCCCGGCAACCCGGTGACGACGCTCCAGGGCGACTGGCTCTATCGTCCCTCCGCGGTGGTCCAGGCGGTGGACGGCACCACCTACGTGGTGGAGAGCGGCATGGCGCGCGTGGTGCGCGTGCGCGACGGCGTCACCACCGTGGTGGCGGGCTCCACGCCCGGCTTCCGCGACGGTGACCCGAAGGAGGGCCAGCTGCTGCCGTACCTGGGACTGGCGCTGCTGCCGGACGGCTCGCTCGCCATCTCCGACCCCGGCAACTACCGCGTGCGCCGGCTGACCTTCAACGCGTCCGGCGAACCGGAGAAGCTGACCACGCTCGCGGGCAGCGGCCGCTATGGCGCGGACGACGGCACGGGCAGGGAGGCCCAGCTGGTGCTGCCCGCCGGGCTCGCGCTGGGGCCGGATGGCACCCTCTACGTGGCGGACGCGGGCAACTCGCTGGTGCGCGCCATCAAGCGCTGATCACCGGCCCGGGTTGCGCATGCCACCCATGGGCGGCGGCGCGTCCATCTCCTGCCGCGTGCGCCGCCGGTCCGGGGTGTCGCGCGGCAGCTCCACGAAGGTGCACATCTCGCAGAGGCGGCTGTAGATGCGCTCGCCCACGCGCTCGCGCAAAAGCTCCGCGTCCTTCATGGCGGAGCGGGCGTCGTCGGTGGTGCGGTAGCCCGAAGGCGCGCTGCTCCGGGCGCCCTTGCGCTCCGGCTCCAGCGAGTAGTTCGTGGCGAAGAGCGTCGTGCGCCCCGCGTTGTAGCGCCGGGCGATCAGCTCATCGAGCGTCTCCATCTCGAAGGGGCTGCCGCGCCCCTTGCCCAGCTCGTCGATGGCGAGGACCTCCACCTCCGACAGGGGCCCGATGATCTCCCCGCCGCTCTTGCCGTCCTGGAAGCCGCGCCGGATGGTCGCGTAGAGGAGGGAGATTTCGACGTAGCGGGTCTTCACGCCCATCTCCAGCACCAGGTGCCCGAGCGTCGCGGCGATGAGGTGCGTCTTGCCCGTGCCCACCGGCCCGCTCAGCACGAAGCCCTTGTTGGTGGCGCCCTTCACGTACTGATGGGCGAAGTGCATCGCCACGCCGCGGCCCCGGTCCTGCGCCTCGTTGAAGGGCCGGTAGTTGTCGAACGACGCGTGCGCCATGACGCCCGGCATCTGCACGTCGTTGTAGAGCGCCACGCGCGTGCGCCGGAGCGTGCACACGCAGGGCTCCAGGACCTCATACGTCCGGGGGCCCACCTTCGCGCTGAAGGTGCCTTCCTTCTGCACCAGCCTGTGCCCGCGTCCACCGCACATCGGGCAGTCCACCGAGCACGTACACACCCGCGCGGTCGCGAGCTCTCCGCGCCGCTCGATGAGGTACGTCCGCCCGCCGCACAGCCCACACGCCTCGCCGTTCGCCTTGGCAGCCATCGCGCCCAGCCATAACACCGTCCCCCCTGCCCGTCAGCCTGCTGAACCTCCGTTCAGGCGTGCAGGGGAAGGACAACCCTTCATGTTTCCTTCATGTCCAGCCGCCGTCTGACGGCCGCCTGGAGCCGGAAGCGCCGGGACACACGCCGCGCGCGGGCGGTCATCAGCTGTTGTTCACCGGTGCGCGCAGCTCGCCACACCGTGCGTCGCTCCGCGAAGGGCAGGGCGCGCAGCAGCACCATCAGCGCCCAGGCCTCCTGCTGATCCATGGCGGCGGGCTCGCGCGGCACGCACGCGAGCACCGTGTCCAGCAGCCGGTGCACCCGCGGCGCCAGCGCGGACTCTCGCTCCGTCAGCGCCCGCAGCGCCGAGCACAACCGCGCGTGCCGCACCTCCTCCCATGAACGGGCAGGGCGCTTCTTCGACGTGGCCGGGGGGGCCTCCTCTCCCTGGCCCGCGGACAGGTCGCGGTACTTGCGGATCTCCGTCTCCACCTGGCGCCGGCACGCGCGCAGCGAGCGCAGCACCGGCTCCCCGGGCCGCGCGTCCCACAGCGCCTTCTCCGCCGAGCGCGAGATGCCACGCGCCACGACCTCGAAGGGCACGCCCTCCCGCGCCCACGCGGTGACGAGCTCCGTGTCCAGCGCGGACAACATCAGGCCCGCGCCGCGCACCGCGAGGAAGTAGTCCTGCACCAGTTCCTCGAAGCTGGCGCTCTCCGGCAGAAGACTCATGATCCGACAACCACTCCAGGCAGGGCGGCCAGACGAACAGCCGCCAGCTTCCCATACCTGTTGCGGCCTGCCGTGCAACCTTCCTGTCGCTGTCTGGAACGGTGTCGGCGCACAGCGAAATTGAAGTTTTCCCGCCTGCTATCCGACGGAGCGGACGTCCCGTCGTCTGAGTTGACCCGCCTTGCGCAAACCGCGCATAGTACGAGTCCCCTCATGGAAATTCCCGAAGATTCCCGGACACTTGCCAAGCAAGCAGGCATCCGTGGACGCCGGTTCCCCGCTCCTAGGAAGACCATGCGCCGCTCGCTACTCGTTTGCCTCGTTCTCCTGACTTCCATGGCTTCGGCCCAGGAGAAGAAAGCACTGCGCGACGCTGACCTGGGCAAGAAGTCCACCACCACCGTGGACAAGTCCCTCGCAGGCGACATCACGCGCCCGAAGGAAGCCCAGCAGGCCGCTCCCGCGCTTCAATATGATCAGTTCCGCCTGGGCGTGGAAGTGCAGGTCGCTTCCAAGCGCCGCGAACAGATCGAATCGCTGAGGAAGATCATCTCGCTGTCTCCTGATCAGAAGGAGGCCCCCAGCCTGCTGTTCCGCCTGGGTGAGCTCTACTGGGAGGAGTCGAAGTTCTTCTTCTTCGAAGCCAACCGGAAGGACGACGAGCTCATCGTCGCCATGAACCGCAACGACGCCGCGGCCCAGCAGAGGGCCAAGGCGGAGAAGGCGGAGCTGATGGCGAAGGTGAAGGAGAACGGCAAGTACGCCGTCGAGCAGTACACGAAGATCGTCCAGGAGTACCCGAAGTTCGAGCGCACGGACGAAGTGCTCTTCTTCCTCGGCCAGTACCTGATGGAGGACGGCCAGGACAAGAAGGCGCTCGTCGCGTTCAAGCGCCTGATCGAGAAGTACCCGCAGTCCAAGTACATCCCGGACGCGTACTTCGCCTTCGGCGAGTACTACTTCAACAACTCCAAGGGCAAGCGCCCGGAGCTGGAGAAGGCGCTGGCCGCGTACAAGAAGGCCGCCGAGTTCCCGGAGAACCAGGTCTACGCCTTCGCCCTCTACAAGCAGGGCTGGTGCTACTTCAACATGGGCGAGTACGAGTCCGCGAAGGACAAGTACAAGACCGTGGTCCTCTACGGTGAGCTGGCGGGCGCCGCCGCCGTGGAGAAGGACGGCAAGTCCAAGGCGAAGGGCTCGCTGGTGCGTGAAGCGCGCGGCGACTACGTGCGCGCCTTCGCCCGCGAGGGTGACGTGACGCAGGCCCGCGCGGACTTCGGCAAGGTCGCCACCAATCCGGAAGACCGCTTCGCGATGATGAAGCAGCTCGCGAACCTGTACTACGGCGACGGCAAGGACCGCGAAGCGGCCATCACCTTCAACGCGCTGATCAAGGAGAAGCCGCTGTCTCCGGAGGCCCCCGGCTTCCAGGGCAAGATCGTCGACTGCATCCTGCGCATGGGCAACAAGGAGCGCACCGTGGCCCAGGTGCGCCGGCTCGTGAAGATCATGAAGGACGTCGAGTCCTCCGGCGTCATCAAGGACGACAAGGACAAGAAGGCGCTCGCGGAGGCGAAGGAGCTGTCCGAGCGCACGCTCTCCAACCTCGCCGTCACCTGGCACAACGAGGGCAAGAAGACGCGCAGCGAGGAGACCTTCAAGTACGCGGACGCCGTGTACAGCGACTACCTCACGCTCTTCCCGGAGAACCCCAAGGCGTACGACCTGCGCTTCTTCTGGGCGGAACTCCTCAACGACAACCTCCAGAACTTCGACAAGGCCGCCGCCAACTACACGCTCGTCGTCCTCCAGGACGCCAAGGTGCTGGAGGCCAAGGACGACAAGGGCAAGCCCAAGCCGGGCAAGCCGGGCAAGTGGCTGACCAACGCCTCCTACAACGCCGTGCTCGCATACGACGAGGTCGTGAAGGCCGCTGAAGCGCGCGGCGAGGCCAAGTCCGAGTCCGCCGGCACGGACATCCAGAAGAAGATCGCCATCCCCACGCTGAAGAAGTCGCTGCTCGACGCGTGCGAGCGCTACCTCAAGTACGTCCCCAAGGGCGACAAGCGCGTGGAGATCGCCTTCAAGGCGGCGAACATCTACTACCGCCACAACCACTTCGACGAAGCGGTGCTGCGCTTCTCCGAAATCGCGCTCGGCTACCCCGAGTACAAGTTCGAGGACGGGCAGCGCGCGGCCGAAATCGCCGCCAACCTCATCCTGGACTCGTACAACCTGCTGGGCGACTTCGCGAAGGTCAACGAGTGGGCCCGCCGCTTCTACGCCAACGACAAGCTGGCCACCGGCAAGTTCCGCGACGACCTGGCGAAGCTGATCGAGCAGTCGTCGTTCAAGCTGGTCAGCCAGCTGGAGGAGAAGAAGGAGTTCTCCAAGGCGGCCGAGGCGTACCTGAACTTCGTCCACGACTTCCCGCAGACGGAGATCGCGGACCTGGCGCTCTACAACGCGTCCGTCGACTACTACAAGGCGAAGAGCCTGGATAAGGCCATCGAGGTCCGCAAGCGCCTGTTCGCGGAGTACCCCCGGTCCAAGTACGTGCCGGACTCCATCTACGCGAACGCGGAGGCGCTGGAGGCCATCGGTGACTTCGAGGAGGCCGCGGGCACCTACGAGCTCTACGTGAAGGGCTACGAGCGCAACCTGAACGAGAAGGGCGGCGCCCCGGCCGCGAAGGCGAAGAGCAAGGCCAGGGGCAAGGCGAAGCAGGCCTCCAACGACAACGGCCCCGCGAAGCCCGCGGTGGTGCAGAAGTGGGACGAGTCCAAGGCGCAGATCGCCCTGTTCAACGCTGCCACCTACCGCGAGGGCCTGGGCCAGCTGAAGGCCGCGCTCAAGAACCGCGAGCGCTACATCGAGCTGTGGCCCAAGTCGAAGGACGCCGAGGCCGCCTTCCTGTCCGTCGTGGACCTGCACGTGAAGCAGGGCGCGTACATGAAGGCCATCAAGCTCCTGGAGGAGTACGAGCGCGACAACATGCGCTCCCAGAGCAAGTTCCTCATGGCCGAGGGCCGCATCGTCGACATCTACACGAAGATGAAGAAGACGAACGACGTGCGCCGCATGAACAAGCGCATCTTCGAGTACTTCGACCAGCTGCCCCGCCGTCAGCAGACCGCGCTGGAGAAGCCGGCGCTCGCCGCCGCCGCGCAGGCGAACCTGCTGGCCATCGAGCCGGACTGGAACGAGTTCAAGCGCCTGAAGCTGTACTGGGGCGTGCCGCCGTCGCCGGAGCGCTTCAAGGGCTCGCTGGCCGACAAGGGCCGCGCGCTGGAGGTCGTGCAGAAGAAGTACGTGCAGACCGTGGCCCTGGGCGCCCCGGAGCCGGCCATCTGCGCGCTGCAGCGCATTGGCCTGGCGTATGACCACATGGCGGAGCTCGTCGTGAACGCGCCCATGCCGCGCGGCCTGGACGAGGAGTCGCAGCAGGCCCTGCGCGACGAGTTCGCCAACCAGGCCCAGCCGCTCAAGGACAAGGCCACGGAGGCCTTCTCCGGCGCGGTGGCCAAGAGCCGCGAGCTGGGCGTGTTCAACGACTGCGCCGCGGCGAGCCTGAAGATCCTCCGCACCACCTACGCCCCGGACCGCTACCCGGAGGTGCTGGAGGAGAAGCTCGCGCTGAAGAACAAGGAGCTGGTGCTGGGCGGCGACCTCCTGGCCGCCGTGCAGGACATCCCGCCCCCGGTCACCAAGGTGGAACCGGAGAAGCAGGCCAAGAGCGAGGCGCTCAACGAGGACCTGTCCGCGCTGACGAACGCGCTTCGCCAGCAGACCGAGTCCGAGGTCGCCAAGCCCGCCGCCGCGTCCAAGGACGGCGCCCCCAAGAAGACCGTTGATGATCAGGAGCCGGAGGACTTCCTCTAATGAATCGCCGCATGCACCCGTTCCGCCCCCTCCTGCTGGCCACGCTGGCGCTGACCGTTGTCGGCTGCTCCACCACGCAGACCAACGCCCCGGCGCCCGCCGCCAAGCCCGTGGCCGCCGCCTCGGGCCCGGTCTCCATCTCCAACCGCGCCATGCTGCTGTTCGATGACGCGGTGAAGTCCTTCGACGCGCAGAAGAAGGCCAAGGCGTTCGACTACCCGGGGCTTGAGCGCAAGTTCAAGGCCGCCCTGGAGGCGGACCAGAACCTGGCGGAGGCCGAGTACAACCTGGGCGTCATCGCCGAGCGCATGGGCAAGCCCGACGAGGCCAAGGCCCGCTACGCGGCCGCGCTCACCAAGAAGCCGTCCCTGCGGCAGGCGTCCGACAACCTGGCCATCATGAAGCAGAACGGCGGCGACGTGGCCGGCGCCGTGGCGCTCTACCAGGACGTGCTCACGCGCTACCCGGACGACGCGGGCTCGCGCGCGCGGCTCGCGGAGATCTACCGGCAGAACAACGACCACGACAAGGCGATGGAGCTGTCTCGCGCCGCGCTCATGCGCGACCCGATGAACACCAACGCCCTCAAGGTGATGATCCGCAGCTACCTGGACCGCAAGCAGCTGGCCATGGCGAAGCTCGTCGCGCTGCGCGCGGTGAAGCTGGACAGCACGGATCCGGAGCTGCACCAGGCCGTGGGCCTCATCCTCCTGAAGGAAGGGGACACGGAGGGCGCGCGCCTGCAGTTCAAGAGCGCCCTGGAGGCCAAGGCGGACTACGTGCCGGCGCACGTGGAGCTGGCCCAGCTGGCGCTCAACGCGGAGGACTTCCCCGGCGCGGAGGAGCACCTGCGCCGCATCCTGCAGTCGGACGGCAAGAACGCCGCCGCGCACGTGGACCTGGGCATCGCGCTCAAGGGCCAGGGCCAGTACGACAAGGCCATGCAGGAGTACGACGAGGCGGAGAAGCTCAACCCCGACCTGGGCGCCACGTACCTCAACCGCGGCATCATCCTGCACAAGGTGAAGGACGCTCCCGAGCGCGCGGTGGAGCTCTACAAGAAGTACGTCGCGCTGGCCGGCGGCGAGGTCGCGCTCAACGCCGAAGCGCCTGTCTTCGGCCTCCTGCGCGAGGCGGAGAGCATCGTGCAGGCCAAGCGCGAGGCGTCGGCCGCGGAGGCCCAGGCCAAGCAGCTGGAGGCGCTCCAGGCCCAGCAGCAGGCCGCGATGAAGGCGGAAGAGGCGAAGCAGAAGGGCCAGACGCCCCCGGGTGCAGCGACGCCCGCGTCCGGCACCGGCACCGCTCCGCAGGCCACACCGGCCTCCGGCACGGGCGCGCAGCAGCCGGCCGCCACCCCGGCGGGCGGCACGCAGACGGCCCCTGCCCAGAAGAATGCAGCCCCGGTGGACTCCGACGAGCCTACGGACGACCTGCTGTGATGTGGGAGACGCCCGCCAGTGGCTTCACGCTGGCGGCGCGGCTCGGGAAGATGCGAACCTTGTGAGCCCCTCGCTTTCCATGGCGGGGGCCCACCATGCGGAAACACCAGTGGGCCTTGGGAAGGCCCCACGTGGAGGCAGGATGCGGAAGTGGCTGATGCTGTGCATGACGTTGTCGGTGGCCCCGGCCTTCGCCCAGGATGAAGGCGGCAAGAGTGAGGGTGGCGGCGCCAGGATGCAGAAGACGACCAGCGTCGACTTCGAGGACGACACCATCGAGGGTGACCTCACGAAGCCGGACGGCGAGTACGTCGAGGCGCGCAAGACCGTGAAGCACTCCAACCTCATCCGCATCCGCGAAGACTTCGAGGACAAGGTGATGCAGTCCGTGGGCGAGCTGTAACCCCCCACCACGGATTGAACCGGCGGCGGGAACCTTCCGCCGGCACCGTTGTCCAAGAGCGCCAAAGCCTACCGGGAGCCCTCCATGGCCGTACCCCTGACACTCAAGGTCTTCAAGGGCGACACGCTGGTCGCCTCCAAGGACTACGAGCGCGACATCATCAAGATTGGTCGTCTTTCTTCCGCGCACCTGTGCCTTGAGGACGACAAGGTCAGCCGCATCCACTCCGTCATCGAAGTTGCCGCAGACGGCTCCATGTCCATCATCGACATGGGCAGCGTCGAGGGCACCTACGTCAACGGCAAGCGCGTCAACAAGGGGCAGGTCTCCTTCGGTGACGAGGTCCGCGTGGGTGGCACCACCATCCGCCTGGAGAACCCGGCCGCTGTCGCCGCGGTGAACCTGGCCGCCGCCGTCGCGCAGGCGGACGCGCCCACGGACAAGAACCCCACCGTCGCGCCGGTGGCCCCCGCCGCCGCCATCGCGCAGGCCGTGGCCGCGCCTGTCGCCGCGCCGGCTCCGGTGGCCGCGACGCCCGCGCCCGCCGCGACGCCGGCTCCCGCCGCCGCCGCGCTGGATGCGTCCGTCGCCCCCACGCAGAAGAACGCCGTGGCGCCCGCGCGGGCCCCCAAGGCCCCCGTGGCGGCGGACGACGACGCGCACGAGGAGCAGGAAGCCGCGCCGCGCGTGCGCACCGTGCGCAAGACGAAGTCCAACGGCCCGCAGGGCGTGTCGCTGCGCCTGCTCTGGGGTGACCAGCGCGTGGGCGAGTTCTTCGTGCCCCCCGGCGCGAAGAAGGGCATCACGGTGGGCAGCGCCAAGGGCGTGGACTTCGTGATGGGCGACGCCAAGCTGGGCGCCCCCTCCTTCGAGGTGCTGCGCACCGACGGTCAGTCCTTCACCCTGCGCTTCGCGCGCAAGATGAAGGGCGAGCTCACCCGCAAGGGCGAGACGCTGGACCTGGAAGCGGTGATGGAGTCCGGCAAGGCCTCCCAGGACGGCGACGCCTACGGCCTCACGCTGGAAGCGGACGACTTCGTCTGGGTGGACCTGGGCGGCCTCACTCTGGAGGCGCAGTTCCAGCCGGTGCCCAAGCGCGTCGTCGTGCCGATGGGCGAGAACATCGACTACACGGCGCTCAACATCTTCCTGGTGATGTTCTTCATCGGCACCGCGTTCGTCATCCACTCCATGAACCAGAGTGGGGAAGGGGACGAGTACGCGGATGAGCTCGCGGGCAACGACGCGCGCATCGCGAAGCTGATCATCAAGGCTCCGGAGACCCAGAAGAACAAGTTCCTGGAGAAGCTGAACCAGCAGAAGGAGAAGAAGTCGGGCGAGATGGCCCAGAAGCAGCGCGGCGACGAAGGTCAGATGGGCAAGAAGGACGCGCCCAAGACCAACAACCGCGCCGCGCCCAAGGGCGACCCGAACAAGAAGGACGAGGCGCGCGCCCTCACCGCGAAGATCTTCGGCGGTGGCAAGGGCGGCATCTCCACCATCTTCGGCAAGGCGGGCCTGGGCGGCGAGCTCAAGAGCGCCATGGGCAACATGTTCGGCGCCAAGGCGGGCGACGCGGGCGGCTTCGGCGGCATGGGTCTGCGCGGCAGCGGCGGTGGCGGCGGCGGCACCGGTGACAGCATCGGCATCGGCGGCATCGGCACCAAGGGCCGTGGCGGCGGCAGCGGCAGCTACGGCACCGGCGTGGGCACGCTCGGCGGCAAGCAGAGCGTGGACGTGGGCATCACCTCGTCGGATCCGGAAGTGATGGGCTCGCTGGACAAGGAGCTCATCCGCCAGGTCATCCAGCGCAACCGCGGGCAGATCCGCTACTGCTACGAGAGCCTGCTCAACCGCTTCCCCAAACTGGGCGGCAAGGTCTCCGTGAAGTTCGTCATCAGCGCCAATGGCTCGGTGGCCACGTCCAACGTCGCGCAGTCCACGGCGGGCAACTCGGACCTGGAGACCTGCGTGGCAGGCCGCGTGCGCACCTGGAAGTTCCCGGAGCCCAAGGGTGGAGGCTCCGTGATCGTCACCTACCCGTTCATCTTCAAGCAGGCCGGTGACTGACGTAGAATCAACACATCCGTTTCCCGCGCGGGCGGTCCTGTTTCCAGGGCTGCCCGCTTCTTCACTTCAACCTCCCGCCCCCGCGGGAGGACTGCCCCCCACCAGGCTGCCCTCCATGCAGAAAGTCCTTGCTCCTCTTGCCCTGAGCGCCGCGCTCCTCCTTCCCGCGATGGCGGGCGCCCAGGACACCCCCAGCGCCGGTTCCGCGATGCAGGACCGGCCCGCGGTGACCTTCAACGAGGTCGAGCGCGGTGTGTACTTCGGCGTGTACGGTGGTCCGTCGTGGATCACCAACCCGCCCGCGGACTCCGGCCCGCGGCCCTTCTCCTCGGGCCAGATGGCCCAGGTGGAGCTGGGCGTGGACCTGGGCGAGCGGCTGTCCCTGGGCGTCTTCTTCATGGGCTCCGCCAACCGCGCGGGCGCCGAATACGTGGGCTACTCGCAGGGCGCCGCGTCCGGTGACTTCACCATGCTGGTGCCCGGCGCCGTGCTGCGCGCCCGCCTGGTGGGCTTAGCCGACAGCCAGGAGGTCAAGCGCACCTGGATCTACGCCCGCGCTGGCGTGGGCTACGCGATGTTCTCTCCCAAGAAGCTCCTCCCTGATTCCGACATTCTTGTGTTTGCCGGGCCCGGAGTGGAGTACTACACGCGGCTGCGCCACTTCTCGGTGGGGCTGGAGGTCGTGGGGAACTACCTCGCCTCCAAGGGCGCCTTCGGGTTCGCGGTGGCGCCCAACATTCGCTACGCGTTCTAGCGGGAGATTCACGTGGCTCAGGAGAATGGAAGCGGTGGATCGCGTCCGGGTGGACGCGGTCCGAACGGGGGCGCGCCGGGCCAGGGGCCCCGTCGTGACGGACCGGGAGGCTTCGGCGGTCGTGGCGGTCCTGGCGGTGGCCGGGGTGAAGGGCGCGGCCGGGGTGAAGGCCGTGGCCGTGATCGCGACGCCGGCCCGGTGGGGCCCGGCCAGCGTGTCATCGCCGAGCTGAGCGTCCTGGAGAAGGCGCTCTCCAAGAACGACTTCACGGCGGAGAAGGGTCCGCTGGAGGCCATCGTCCGCTCGCTGCGGACCATGAACCTCAAGTCGCTGGAGGACCTGGACCTCAACACGCGTGGCCGCCTCATCACCACGCTCCTGCGCGTGCAGCGCCAGTCCAAGCCGGCCCTGCCGGAAGCGGGCGCGGAAGCCGCGGCGCCGGAAGCAGGCGCTTCCACCGAGGCCGCCCCCACGGAGGCTCCGGCCGCCGAGGGTGCTGCTCCGGCCGAGGGTGCTGCTCCGGCCGAGGGTGCCGCGCCGGCTGAAGGGAGCGCGCCCGCCGAGGCCGCCCCCGCGAAGCCGGCCGTGGACCCCGCGAAGGAGAAGTACGACGGCTGGGTGGACGTGATGTCGCTGGTGGGTCGTGTCTGGCGCGCCGCGGGCGACGCGGACCGTTCCCAGGCGGCCTTCGCGCTCAGCGGCCGTGAGCCGACGCCGGAGCCCGCGGCCCCTGCCCGGGAGGAGCGCGCCGAGCGTCCTCCGCGCGGCGACCGTCCGGAGCGCGGCGAGCGCCGGGACCGGGGTGAGCGCGGTGAGCGTCCTCCTCGCGGCGAGCGCCCGGAGCGCGGCGCGGCCGGTGAGCGGCGCGACCGTCCTCCCCGGGGCGAGCGCCCCGAGCGTGGCGAGCGTCCTCCGCGCGGTGAGCGCCCCGAGCGCGCGCCGATGCCGGAGCTGACGGGCGACTGGAAGGAGCAGGCGACCCAGCTGGAAGGCATGGGTCGCACGCGCGACGCGGCGCGTCTGCACGAGCGCAACAACAGCTTCGCGGATGCCACCCGGCTGTTCGAGGCGGGCGGTGACCTGAAGAGCGCGCTGCGCACGGCGCTGTCCGGCCAGGACAACGACGCGGTCCGTCGCCTCGTGGGCACGCTGCCCGCGGAGCAGATCGGCCCCACGCTGGAGAAGGCCGGTGCGTACGAGCTGCTCATGGAGCACTACGTCGCCAAGGCCGACTTCGAGAACGTCGCCCGCCTCTACGAGCGCGCGCGGCAGTTCGACCAGGCGGGCCTCGCGTACGAGCGCGCGAACAAGCTGACCCTGGCGCGCAAGGCGTACGAGCGCGCCCGGGACCTGGTCAGCGCCAACCGCATCCGCGGCCTGGAGGTGAAGGCCCTGGTGGAGCGCGGCGACCGTCTGGGCGCGGCGACCCTGCTGGTGGCCGTGGGCCAGCGGCGGGAAGCAGTGGAGGTGCTGAGCCCCCTGCCTCCTCCGAAGGCGTTCCACTTCATGCAGCGGCTCACCCTGGAGGACGAGGCCAAGGAGCTCGCGCAGCGCGAGCTGGCCCGCGCCGAACAGGAGCAGAAGCCCGCCGGCCGCGCCCGGTGGCTGGAGCTGCTGGGTGACATCACCGCCGCCGCGGAGACGTGGACGCAGGCGGGCCGCAAGGACAAGGCGCTGCCCCTCTACGAGAAGCTCGGTGGGGAACACCTGCCCCGCGCCGCGCAGCTCGCGGAGGAGCTGCAGCAGCGTGACAAGGCCATCGCCCTGTACACGCAGCTCAACGACAGCGCTGGCCTGGAGCGCGCGAAGGCCCTCCCCGAGGCCCCCGCGACGCCCCCCGCCGGCAGCCAGCCGGAAGCCGCTGACGACGCCGAATCCGCAGCGTCGCCGACGGAAAATGCTTCCTCGGCTGGCGAGCAAGAAAGCCAATAATTCCCGCCGGTTGACGGGTTTTGCATGATTGCCCGGGGGCGCCCGCGGCCGGTACACTCCGGCCGCTGGCGCCCTCGTTTCATTCCCCCTTTGGCCAACGAGCATCATGGAACAGCCTTCCGCCCCTGCGCGTCCCACGCTGCGTGTGACCGACGACCGCTCCTTCGTTGAAACCGAAGCGGCCCTGGAGAAGACGGGCCGTGTCGAGGAGCTGATCCGCCTGTACGAAGGGCGCTCGCGGGACGTTCCCACGGAGGAGGCGGCGCGCCTCCTGTGCCGTGCGGCGGAGCTGGCCCACGAGCGTCAGCGCAACGCGCCGCGCGCGGAGGACCTGCTCAAGCGCGCGCTGCTGGTCGCCAAGGACCCGATGCCCGCGCTGCGCGGTCTCAAGCGCCTGCATGAGATCCGCCAGGACTCGTCGTCGTTGGTGGACGTGCTGGAGCGGCTGGGCGCCGCGACGCAGGGCGAGGAGAGCGCGGGCCACTACCTGAAGGCCGCGGACCTCTACGAGCAGAAGCTCTTCCGCCGCGACCGCGCGGTGCTGTGCCTGCAGCGCGCGGCGCGGGTGAAGCCGGACCGCGCGACGTTCCGGCGCGTGCGTCAGCTGCTCCTGTCCGAAGAGCGTTTCCAGCCGGCGTTCGAGGCGCTGCAGCGCGAGCGCGCCGCGCTGGGCGACGCGGGCATGGCGGAGGAGTACGCCGCGCTCGCGGAGCGGCTGGTGGACGACCCCACCGAGCACACGCTGGCGCAGCAGGTGCTGGACGTGGCGCGGGAGCTGGATCCGCAGAACGCGCGCGCGGACAAGGCCATCCGCGCGATGCAGCGCTTCGAGCAGGTGTGGCGCGACAAGGTGCGGATGCTGCGCGGCATGTCGCTGGAGGAGCGCGACCGCAAGAGCGCCGCACGCCTGTCGCTGCTCGTGGCGAAGCTGTTCGCCTGGTACGACCCGGGCTCCGCCGCCAAGGTGAAGGAGGCGCTGGACCGCTGCTTCCTCCTGTGGCCGGGCATGCCGGAAGCGCTCACGCTCATCGAGCGGATGGCGGGGCGCGCGGGCGATTACGGACCGGCGCTCGCGCAGCTGGAGGCGATGGCGGGCGAGGCGCGCGACCGCACGGCGCAGGTGGACCTGTGGCTGCGCGTGGGCACGCTGAAGCTGGGCCGGATGAACGACGCGGCCGGAGCGCTGGCCGCCTTCGAGAAGGCCGTGGCGGCGGATGCGTCGCGCGCGGACGCCGCCAGCCTGGCGGCGGAGCTGATGCTGGGCCAGGAGCGCTACGCGGACGCGGTGGCCACGCTGGAGCGCTACCTGGGCACGGTGAAGGACCGCGCGCAGCAGGCCAGCCTGCGTCTGCGCCTGGCGGACCTGTGCATGCAGCAGCTGCAGGACGCGGACGCGGCGCGCGAGCACCTGGAGGCGGCGCTCAAGCTGGAGCCCACCAACGCGCTCGCGGCCTTCCAGTTGTCGCGCCTGCTGGCGGAGGACGAGAAGCTGGACGAGGTGCTGCCGCTCCTGGAGCTGGCCATGCTCGCCCCGCGTCCGCGCGGCGAGCGCGTGGCGTTCTGCGAAGCGCTGGCGCTGATGTTCGAGGAGCAGGAGAACGCGCGAGGCGCCTTCGAGGTGCTGGCGCGCGCGCTGGAGCTGGAGCCGGGGCGGCCGCTCCTGCTCAACACGGTGGTGGAGCACGCGGAGAAGGCCAACGCGCAGCCCGCGCTGGCGCACGCGCTCTTGCGCGCGGCGCAGGGCGCGACGCCTCCGGCCGTGGCGGTGGCGCTGTGGCGGCACCTGGCGCAGCTGCTCCAGGGCCCGCTGGCGGACCCCGTGCGGGCGGAGGCGGCATGGCGCGAGGTGCTCGCGCGCGCGCCGGGCGACACCGCGGCGAGCGAGGCGGTGAAGTCGCTGCAGGCGGCCGCGGCGCTGGCGGATGATCCGAAGACGCGGCTGGAGACGGACATCGCCCGGCGCGAGGCGGCGGGTGCCTCGCCCGTGGAGCTGGAGCCGCTCGTGCGTCAGTGGGTGCAGCTGGCGCCCGAGGACGCGCAGGCGGTGCAGCGGCTGCAGGCGCTGTGCGTGGCGCTGTCGAAGTTCGAGGAGGCGGCGGCGCTGGCAGGGAAGCTGGCGACGCTCTCCGAGTCGCAGCTGGAGCGCAACGAGTGGACCGCGCGGCAGGCGAAGCTGTACGCGGAGCGGCTGAACCGCCAGGAGGACGCGGCGGACCTGTTCCTCGCGCTCTTGGCGGAGAACGTGTCCACGGGCGTGGTGGTGGGTGGCCTGGAGCGCCTTGCTGCCGGAGGCGTGCGCACGGTCGCGCTGACCGAGGCCCTGGCGAACCACTACGGCCGCACGGGTGACCACCAGCGGCAGGTGGCGGCGCTCCAGCAGCAGCTGGAAGCCACGACGGACGCGCCCGCGCGCAAGCGGCTGCTGACGGTGCTGGCCGGCATCCACGAGAAGCAGCTCGCGGACAGCCGCGCCGCCTTCGATACGCGGCTGCGCATGGTGCGCGAGGAGCCGAAGGACGAGGCGGGGCGCTCGGAGACGGCGCGTCTGGCGCGCGACCTGTCCGCGCACGCGGAGCTGGGCCGCGTGCTGCGCACGCTCGCGACGGAGTCCGAGGACCCCATCCTCGCCGTGCAGCTGCTCTCCGAGGCGTCGGTGCTGGCGGAAGAGGGCGGGATGGCGGCGGAGGCCATCACGGCGCTGGAGGCCGCGGTGTCGCGCTCGCCCGAGTCGCCGCAGGTGCTCCAGCGCCTCGTGCGGCTGTACGGGCGCGCGGGCCGCTCCGCGGACGCGGAGACGCTGCTGCGCAAGCGCATCCACGCCACGCGCGGGCCGGAGCGGTTGGACCTGCTCCTGCGGCTCGTGGACCTGAACGTGGAGCTGGGCCGTCCGCAGCAGGCCGCCGAAGCGCTCCAGTCCGCCATCTCGCATGGTGGCGAGGAGGGCCGGCACCTGCCGCGCCTCGCGGAGCTCTACGAGAAGGCCGGCATGCAGCGCGAGCTGGGGGACACCCTGGCGCGGATGATCGGTCTGGCGGAGACGGCCGGTGACGCGGACCACGTGTCCCGGCTGAAGCTGCGCCGTGCGCAGCTGCTGCAGGGCTCGCAGGACGGCAGCGCGGAGGCGGTGCAGAGCTACGCGGACCTGCTGCGGCAGCGTCCGTCGGATCCAGACGCGCTCTCGGCGCTGGAGGCGATGCTGGCCTCGGGCCCGTCGCGCGAGGCGGCGGCGCGCGCGCTGATTCCGGCGTACGAGCGCACGAAGGAGCACCGCAAGCTGGTGGCGACGCTGGACGTGCTCGCGGAGGTGGCTCGCGACGACGCCGGGCGGGTGCAGGCGCTGCGTCACGCGGCCCAGGTGCACCTGGCGCACCTGCGGCAGCCAGAGCTGGCGTTCGCGTCGCTCGCGAGGGCGATGCGCCTGGCCCCGGCGGACGGGGGCCTGCGGGCCGCCGCGCGTCAGGCCGCGGAGGACGCGGACGCGCTCGACAGCTTCGCGGAGATCCTCTCCGAGCTGACGGAGGAGGGCGACGTGGGCCCCGCGCGCGCGGCGCTGCTGCGCGAGCTGGCGGAGGTGCAGGAGAAGAAGCTCGACGACCGGCCCGGCGCGGTGAAGGCGCTGCGCGCGCTGTTGGAGCTGGAGCCGGGCAACCTCGACAGCCTGCGGGCGTTGCAGCGGTTGCACCGCGCGGGCGAGGAGTGGGCGGCGCTGGCGGAGGTGCTGGAGAAGCTGGCGGCGGCCATCCAGGAGCCCGCGGATCAGCTCGTGTGCCTGCGCGAGGCCGCGCTGCTGCACGAGGCGAAGCTCACCGACAAGGAGAGCGCGGCGGCCGCGTGGCGCGCCATCGCGGAGCGCGACCCGGCGCAGCGCGAAGCCGCCACGGCGCTGGATCGCCTCTACACGGACCTCAACCGTCCCAAGGACCTGGCGTGGACGCTCACGCTGCGGCGCAACCAGGAGGGCCAGAGCCCGCAGGGGCGTGAGGTGTCCTTCCGCCTGGCGGAGCTGCTGCGCACGGTGCTGGACGACGCCAACGCGGCGCTGGGCCTCTACAAGCGCATCCTCACCGAGGACCCCGGCCACCCGGGCGCGAGGGCCGCGCTGGAGGCCTGGGTGAAGGCGGCCGTGCCCATGAGCGGCGCGGCGCTGGAGGTGCTGGACAAGGTGCTCGAGCAGGTGGGCGACCATGCCCGCCGCGTGGCGCTGCGCGAGACGCGGATGGAGTCCGCGCTCACGGTGGAGAAGATCATCCTCGCCGGAGAGGTCCGCCGCATCTACGAGCGCGACATGCAGCAGCCGTCGCTCGCGTTCATGTCGGCGGTGAAGGCGTTCGCCAACGACCTGGACCGCGAAGGCGTGCGTCCGGACCTGGAGCGGCTGGCCCGCGACACGGGCAGCCACGAGGTGCTGGCGGAGATCTACGAGAGCACCGCGGTGGAGCTCACCGCGGGAGACCCGGCGACGCTGGACCTGCTGCGCCGCGCGGCGGAGCTGCGCGAGAGCCTGGATCAGCCCGAGGAGGCGACGCGCCTCTGGAAGAACCTGCTGGCGGACGCGCCGCAGGACCGTCAGGCGCTGGAGGCGCTGTCCCGGCTCTACGAGAAGGGCCAGAACGCCAAGAGCCTGTCGGAGGTCTACGCCCGACAGGCGCAGCTCTCCACCGACCCGGAGGCGCGTCTGGGCCTGCTGCTCAAGGCCGGCGAGGCCTACGCGAGCGCGGGCGAGGACGCGAAGGCCATCGAGGTCCTGCGCTCCGCGCTGGCGATCCGCAAGGTGCCCGAGGGGCTGCTGGCGCTCGACAAGCTGTACGCGAAGACGCGCCACTTCGTGGAGCAGGCGGACGTGCTGGATCAGCTCGCGGAGCTCGCGCCGGACGAGCCCGGGCGCCGCGCGTACCTGCTGCGCCGCGCGCAGTTGCTGGAGAAGGAGGTCGGCCCCACGGAAGCGCTGCCGGTGTACCGCCGGCTGCTGGAGCTGTCGCCGGGCGACGGCCAGGTGGTGGCGGGCCTGGAGCGCCTGCTCGCGCACGACGGGCCCCGCCTGGAGGCGGCGCGGTTGCTGGAGCCCGTCTACCGCGGCCTCAACGACACGCGGAAGCTGGTGGACGTGCTGGAGGTGCTCCTGCCGGGCGTTCCGCCGGAGAATCGCCTGGAGCGGCTGCAGGAGATCGCCGTCCTGCGCGAGGGCCTGGGCCAGACGTCGCTGGCCTTCGTCGCGCGCCTGCGCGCGTTCAATGAGCTGCCCGCGGAAGCCGGCGTGCGCGACGAGCTGGAGCGGCTCGCGGCGGACTCGGGCTCCTTCGAGGAGGTGGCGGCGGCCTACGAGGATCAGCTGGAGCGCGACCCCGCGGAGCCCCTGGCGGGCGACCTGTGGCGGCGGCTGGCGGCCATCTACGACAACCGCCTGAAGCGCTACGACCTGGCGGTGCGCGCGCTGGAGCAGGTGAGCCGGCGCGACCCGATGAACAAGCCGGTGCTGGAGGCCATCGCCCGCGTGCACCGCCGCACGGGCGCGCACCGGGAGCTGGCGCTCGTCATGCGCCGGCAGGTGGCCGCGGAGCCGAGTGCGTCTTCGCAGATCAACCTGCTCTTCGAGCTGGCGCACCTGGCCGAGGAGACGCTTGCGGACAAGTCGCTGGCGGCGCAGGCGTACCGAGAGGTGCTGGAGCGCCGGCCGGAGAACGCCAACGCGCTGAAGCTGCTGGGCCGCGTGCTCGCGGACATGGAGCGCTGGGCGGAGCTCGCGCAGCACGTCGAGCGCGAAATCCAGATGGCGGACGCGCGCGACGCGCAGGAAGAGGCGTCCGACCTGCGCGTGCGCCTGGGCCGGCTCAAGGTGTCGCGCCTGGATGATCCGCGCGGCGCGCTGGAGCTGTACCAGGCGGTGCTCGCGCGGCGCGCGGGTCACCCGGGCGCGGTGGGCGCGCTGGAGGAGCTGGCGCGTTCGGAGAGCCCGCTGCGTGGTGCCGCGGCGAGCGCCCTGGAGCCCATCTTCGCTTCGGTGGGCAACCACCTGAAGCAGGTGGAGATGCTGGAGTCGCGCGCCTCCGCGGAGGCCGTGCCGCAGGAGCGGGCCGCGCTCCTGCGCCGCATCGCGGAGATCTACGCCAACGCGCTGGAGAACGCGGAGATGGGGTTCCTCTCCGCCACGCGCGCGCTGCGCGAGCTGCCGGAGGACCCGCGCTCGCTGGAGCTGTGCATCCAGCTGGTGGACAAGGCGGAGGCGCCCGAGGAGCTGTGCGCGGTGCTGACCGAGGTGGCCCCCAAGGCCAGCGACGCGGCCCGCGCGGAGCTGTACCGCGCGCTCGCCCGCATGCAGGTGGACCTGGGTGAGCCGGCGGAAGCGCTCCAGTCGTGGAAGCGCGTGCTGGAACTCAAGCCCACGGACAACGAGGCATTGGACGGTACCGCGCGGCTGGTGGCCTCGACGGGCCGTCCCTCGGAGCTGCTGGAGGTGCTGCGCCGTCAGCTCGCGCTGTCGGAGGAACCGGCGCGGCGCGCGGCGGTGCTCCACCAGATTGGCGCGTTGCAGGAGGAGCAGCTCAAGGATCCGCTGGGCGCGCTGGCCACGTTCCGGCGGCTCCTGGAGCTGCAGCCGGACGACGCTGTCGCGCTCGCGCGCATGGACAGCCTCTGCCAGAAGCAGGAGCGCTGGCCGGAGCTCGCGGACGTCCTCGCGCGGCGCATCGCGCTGATGCCGCCGGAGGAAGGCCTGGAGCTGAAGTTCCGCCTGGCGACGGTGCGCGAGTCCAAGCTGCTCGACAAGGCGGGCGCGCTGTCGCTGTTCGGCGAGGTGCTGTCCATGCAGCCCAATCACCCGGGCGCGGTGGGCCGCATGGAAGCCATCGTGGCGCGCGAGCCGCAGAACCTGCTCGCGGTGGAGACGCTGCTGCGCGCCTTCCGCGCGAGCGGCGACGTCGCGCGGCTGGCGCAGCTGATTGAGACGCGCGTGGGCGTGTCGCCGGATGCCATCGAGCGCAAGCAGTTGCTCGGCGAGCTGGCCACGCTGCGCGAGACGCAGGGCGAAGGCGAGCTGGCCTTCCTCGCGCTCTACCGCGGTTTCAAGGAAGACCCGAACGACAGCGAGGTCCGCCGCCGCCTGGAGAACGCCACCGACGTCGCGGGCAGCTACGACGAGCTGGTGGTGCTCTACGAGGAGGCCCTGCCGCGCATCGCCGAGGCCGCCGACGCGGCCCAGGTGTGCCTCAAGCTGGGCCAGGTGCTGGAGACGCGCCTGCGCGACCCGGACCGCGCGGTGTCCTACTTCGAGCGTGCGCGCACGCTGCACACGTCGGTGCAGCAGAGCTCGCTCGTCGCGTTGGACCGCCTCTACCTGCACCTGGAGGCGTGGCCGGAGCTGGCCGGCGTGCTGGAGGCGCTGGCCACCGGAGCGACCCAGCCCGCGGACAAGATCGGCTTCCTCTTCCGCCTGGGGCAGCTCTACCAGGAGCGGATGGACAGCCCGGACCGCGCCGCGGGGGCCTACGAGGCCATCCTCGCGTTGGATCCGTCGCACCTCGCCTCGGCACGGCTGCTGGAGGGCATCTACGAGGGCGCGGGCGCGTCCGAGAAGCTCTACGCCATCCTGAAGCTCCAGGCGGACAAGGTCACCGGCAGCGAGCGGGACCGCGTCCTGGGCAAGATGGCGCAGGTGTCGGCCGAGGGGCTGTCGGACCTGGGCCGCTCCATCGACCTGTACCGCGAGCTGCTGGCGAAGAACCCGCGCAACGAGCAGGTCTTCAACGCGCTGGAGTCGCTGTACGAGCGCGCGGACCGTCCGCAGGAGCTGCGCGAGATGCTCGAGGGCCGCCTGGCCATCACGCTGGATCCGCGTGAGGTGGTGCGCCTCAACGAGCGCCTGGGCCGCGTGGTGTACCGCCTGCTCAAGCAGCCGGATGCGGCGGTGCCGTACTTCAAGGCGGCGCTGGACCGCGACGCGCGCCACCGCGGCGTGCTGGACACGCTGCGGGAGCTGTACGACGAGACGGGCCAGCGCGAGGAGCTGGTGGGCGTGCTGCGCCGCCTCATCCCGCTGCAGGACAGCAGCGACGGCGTGAAGGCGCTCCGCCTGCGGATGGCGGAGGTGCTCGCGGGCATGGGCCGGCGGGAGGAGTCGCTGGACGCGGCCCGCCGCGCGCTGGAGGTGGAGCCGCACTCTGTCTCCGACCTGGAGCGCGTGTACGCGCTGTCCGTGTCGCTGCGCGCGTGGAACGACGCCGTGCGCGCCCTGGAGCTCAAGGTCCAGGTGCACCTGGCGGCCGAAGAGCGCGACCCGGCCATCGCCGCGTACTTCACGGTCGCGGACCTGTGGGAAGGGCAGGGCGGCAAGCCGGAGCTGTCCGCCGGCGCGCTGGAGAAGGTGCTGGAGCTCGACCCCGCCAACCGCACCGCCTACGAGCGCGTGTGCACGCTGTACCGCGCGAACAACGACTGGCGCGCCTACGCCACGGTGATGGACCGCTACATGCCCCACCTCGTCACGGACGAGGAGAAGATGGCGGCGCTGCGGGAGATCGCCCGGGTGCAGGAGGAGCGGCTGGGCCAGAAGGACGTGGCCTTCCTGGCGCTCTGCCGCGCGCTGCAGCTGGACGCGGCCGAGGACGCGCTGCGCGAAGAGGTGGAGCGCCTCGCGGACGAGACGGGCAGCCACGAGGAGCTGGCGGCGGTCTACGAGGAGGTCGCGGACGAGCTGCCGCGCGGCCCGCTCGCGGAGCGCATCTACGCCACGCTCGCGCGCATCCAGGACTCGCGGCTGGATGATCCGCAGGCCGCGGAGGCCGCGTTCCGGAAGATCCTGGAGTTCGACCCCACCAACGCCACCGCGCTGGACGGGCTGGCGGCGGTGTTCCAGCGGCGCGGCCGCGACCGCGAGTACGTCGTCGCGCTGGAGCAGAAGCTGGAGGCGGCGGGCTCCATCGAGGCGCGCAAGGGCATCCTCAAGGAGATCGCCCGCGTCTGGGACGAGACGCTGGACGACCCCACCGAGGCCGCCAGCGCCCTGTTGCGCGCGCTGGAGCTGGAGCCGGACCTGGAGACGCTCGGCGTCCTCACCAACCTCTACCGGCGCGGGAACGCGTTCCGCGACGTGGCCACCACGCTGCTCCGGGCCCGCGACCTCGCGGCGTCCAACGAGGAGCGTGCGCGCATCCAGGTGGAGGTGTCGACCGTCTACGAGCGCGACCTCAAGGACGACGAGTCCGCGGTCTCCGCGTTCCGCATGGCGCTGGAGTTCGACCCCTACAACCGCGAGGCGCTGGAGGCGCTGGAGCGGCTGCACACGCGGTTGGACCAGCCGGCGGACCTGCTCGCCATCTACGAGCGGATGCTGGAGCTGTCGCAGGACTACCGCGAGAAGGTCCGCGTCCTCTTCCGCAGCGCGACCATCTGGGAGGACACGTACCAGAACCCGGCCAACGCCGACGCGTGCGTGGAGGGCGTGCTCTCCATCGACCCGCAGAACGTGTCGGCCATCAAGTCGCTCATCCGGCTGCGCCGCGCGCAGTCCCGGTGGGAGGACCTCCTCCTCGCGTACGAGCGGCAGCTCGCGCTCGCCACCAGCCCGCAGGAGCAGGCGGAGCTGTACGTGGAGATGGGCAACGTCCTGTACCAGAACCTCAAGGCCGTGGACCGCGCGGTGAACAGCTACCACGCGGCGCTCGCCACGGACCCCGAGTCCCGTCAGGCGCTGCACGCCCTGGGCAACCTCTACGAGCGCAGCGGCAACTGGCCCTTCGCGCTGGAGATGCTCCAGAAGGAAGCGCAGGTCGTGGGCAGCGACCCGGCGGCGGTGGAGCTGTGGCACCGCCTGGGGAAGATCAACGAGGACATGCTCTCGGACATGTCGAGCGCGCGGAACGCGTACCAGCAGGCGCTCGCCATCGACCCGGGCCACCTGCCCACCATTCGCGCCCTCAAGGGCATCCAGGAGCAGGAGCAGGACTGGAGCGGCTACGAGCAGACGCTGCTGCAGGAGGCGCAGCAGACGGATGATCCGGCCGCCAAGGGCAAGGCCCTGCTGGACGTCGCGCGCTACCACGCGGAGACGCGCGAGGACCGCGACACGGCCACGCCCTACTGGGAGGAGACGCTCAAGCACGTCCCGGACAGCCTGGAGGCGGCGCGCCCGCTGGCGGACGTCTACATCGCGCGCGAGGACTGGTCGTCCGCGGAGCGGATGCTGGACATCGTCACGCGCAAGATGGCGGAGAAGGCCATGGCGGAGAAGGACCCCGCCATCGCGCAGGACCTCTGCCGCCAGCTCTACCGGCTGGGCTACGTGACGGAGAAGCTGGGCCGCCGCGACAAGGCCCTGTCCTCGTACGAGAAGGCCTACGGCCTGGACGCCACGTACCTGCCCGCGCTCGAGGGCTACGGCAACCTGCTGGTGCAGGCGAGGCGGTACGAGGACGCGCTCAAGGTCTTCCAGACCATCCTCATCCACCACCGCGAGGAGCTGACGGACCTGGAGGTCGTGGAGGTCTACTGGCAGCTGGGTGACGTGCACGCCGCGCTCGGCCAGACGGACCGCGCGCAGAACCACTTCGAGAAGGCGCTCGCCATCGACCCGCAGCACGAGCAGACGCTGCGCGCGCTGGTGACGCTGATGGACAAGGCGGGCAACTACGACAAGTCCGCGGAGCTGCGCCAGGAGCTCGTCAACAGCCTGGAGGGCGAGGCCAAGGTCAAGGTCTACCTGGAGCTGGGCCGCATCGCGCGCGACGAGCTGCACGACCCGTACATGGCCATCGACGCCTTCACCGGCGCCCTCAAGACGCAGCCGGACGCGCCGGAGGTGATGGACGCGCTCTACCGGCTGCTGCGCGAGACGCGCCAGGGCCAGAAGGCCGCGGACATCCTGGGCCGCATGCTGGCGCTGCCCGCGCTCGCCCTGGAGCCGCACAAGGCCAAGCGCGTGTGGTTCGCGCTCGGAGAGATCCGCCGCGACGAGCTGAAGGACGTGGAGGGCGCGACGCAGGCCTTCAACGCCGCGCTCGACCTGGACCACCGCTTCGTGGAGGCCTTCAGCGCGCTGGAGGCGATGCTCGGCGGCGCGCGCCAGTGGAAGGTGCTGGAGGAGAACTACACCCGCATGCTCGCGCGTCTGCCCAAGACGCCGGACACGCACCCCGCGCGCATGACGCTGTGGCGCGCGCTGGGCGACCTGTACCTCCAGGTGCTCAAGCATCCGGAAGGCGCGGTGGCCGCCTACGGCGTCGCGGCGAAGGGCCTGCCGGATGACGCCTCCATGCAGGAGACGTTCGCGGAGGTCGCGGGCCAGATGCCGGGTCGCGAGGAAGAGGCCATCGTGGCGCTGCGCCGCGCGCTGCCGAACACGGAGAACCCGCGCAAGGTGGTGGGCCACCTGGTGCGGCTGTCCGCGGTGCGCAAGGACTACGACGCCGCGTGGCTCGCCGCGCAGGCGGTGTCGGGCCTCTTGGGCGAGGCGGGCGAGGACGAGCAGGAGATCCTCACCAAGCTGGGGCCCTACGCGAAGAAGAAGGAACTGGCGCAGCGTCCGCTGACGGACCGGCTGTGGCAGACCGCGCTCTTCCACCCGAAGGTGCGCGGGCCGCTGTCGGAGCTGCTGGGCCTGCTCTTCGAGAAAGCCGGCCACCTGTACGCGGTGCCCTTCCCGCAGTACCAGCTGGTGCCCAAGCGCCACCGCATCGACGTGGCGACGGCGCAGGAGTACCACGTCAACCACTACCGCTACGTCGCGCGGCTCTTCGGCATGGAGGCGGTGGAGCTGTACTCGCCCTTCCTCGTGGCCACGCGCGAGCGGCTGGCGAAGCGCTCCAACGAACCGGCCCCCGAGCCGCTCGTGAACGTGGATCTGCTCCAGACGCATCCCGCGTGTGTGCGTGTGGGCGGCAAGTACTTCGCGGAGCAGGGACAGAAGGAGGTGTACTACCTCCTGGGTCGCACCCTGGCGCTGGCGCGTCCGGAGCTGGCGTTCAGCCAGCGTGTCGCGCCCGAGCGGTTGGAGGCCGTGGTGCAGGCGGCGCTCAGCCTGGTGGTGGGCAACGTGCGCTATACGGTGGATCCGCGGCTGGTGGACGTGGAGCGGCAGCTGCTCCAGAAGAGCCTGAGCGAGCCGGACCGGGCCGCCCTGGCGAAGGTGGCGAGGGCCTACCTGCCCACGGCGACGCCGCAGGACGTTCGCACGTGGCTGGAGGGCGCGGAGCTCACCGCGTCGCGCGCGGGCCTCTTCGCCGCGGGCGAGCTGGAGCCCGTACGCCGCATGGTGCAGGGCGAGACGGGGTCCGCCTTCCGCGTCGCCCCGCGCACCAAGCTGCGGGAGTTGCTGGTGTTCGCCACCTCCGAGGACCTGCACGAGCTGCGTGTGGCCGTTGGCACACACGTCGAGGTCCAGGTGAGAAAGTAGGGCCCTCAGACCTCAACGAGGGTTCACGCGTTGAAAGCAGGCAGGCGTTCAAGGCAGGTGTCCTTGATCTCCGCCTGCAGCCACTTCTACGATTCAGACGGGATTTCGCCCGTCATTTCTGAGGCTTACGGGAACGATGCGTTTCGTCTGCGACAGCTGCCGCGCGCAGTACATGATCAGCGACGACAAGGTTGGCCCCAAGGGGGTCAAGCTTCGTTGCAAGAAGTGCGGTCACACCATCCTGGTGAGGCCCGCCGGTGCATCGGCGGCCAAGGAGGGCGGGGCGGAGGCCTCCTCGTCCACCGAGACCAAGAGCAGCGCGGATGCGAACGCGCCACGCATCGTGGAGTCGTCCGGCACGGGGCTGCCCGCCACGCTGGGCACGCCGCCGGAGGGCGGCCTCTTCACGGACGTGGAAGAGGATGAGATTGGCGCGGTCTTCGACCAGGTCCTGAGCACGGGCTCGCAGAAGCTCAAGGCCGCGGAGGCGGAAGCGGAGGCCAAGGCCGCGAAGGCGGAGGCCGTGCGCAAGCTCGCCGAGGCCGAATCCGCCGAGCCGACCGCGGAGGAGAAGGCCGCCACCGCGTCGCACGAGTGGTACGTCGCCATCGACGAGAAGCAGGTGGGCCCCTGGACGGTGGAGAAGGTGAAGGACGCCTGGGACCGCGGCGAGGTGGGCCCGGACAACCTCTGCTGGCGTTCGGGCTTCAGCGACTGGATTCCCCTGTCGGAGACGGCTGAGCTGGCGTCGGTGCTGGCGCCGCGCCCGGCCAAGCCGGTCATCGTCGCGCCCGCGCCGGTGTCCACGTCGTCGCCCACGCTTCCCGCCGGTCCGGTGGAGTCCGCGTTCAGCGCGGGCGCCTCCCGTCCGGGCGCGGGTGGCAGCTCGGCCGTGGCCGAGGAGCCGGTGGGCTGGAAGCCTTCGGCCGCGAGCGTGCTGGCCTCGCTGGTGAAGGAGGAGAACGACGCCCTCAGCAAGCCGCCGCCGCGTCCGGCGCCGTCGCTGGATCGCGAGCCGTTGTCACAGTCGCGCCTCCTGGACGTGCCCGTGCCGCCGCCGGAGCCGGTGTCCTCTCCGGCGATGCCCGGAGCCATGATGGCCGCCGCGCCCCAGGCCTACGCGCCGCCGCAGCCGCAGGGCTACGCGCCGCAGCCGCCGGTGCAGCAGCAGTACGCGCCGCAGCCGCCCGCGGCCTATGCGCCTCAGCAGCCCCAGATGCCTTACGGGCAGCAGCCGCAGGGCTATCCGCCTCCGGGGTATCCGGCGGCCTATCCTCCTCCCGCGGCGGCACCGGCGGGCGGCAAGGGCCGCACGGGGATGATGGTCGCGGTGACGGCGGGCGTGCTGGTGATGGCGGGCGCCGCGGTCGTCTTCGTCGCGCGCGGCAATTCGTCCGAGCGGCCCGCGGAGCAGCCGGTCCAGGTCGCGGCCGCGCCGACCCCCAAGGCGGAGATGCCGCCCATGCCGCCGCCTCCCGCGGCGGTGCAGACGCCTCCTCCGGCGGCGGTGCAGCCTGCGGCGACGCCGCCCCCTCCTGCCGGAACGCCGGCGGAAGGCGCGGCGACCGCTGCAGCGGGGACGCCTGCCGCCGCTGGCACTCCGGCAGCGGGGGCGACGCCGCCCGCCGTGGCCACGGCTCCGGCCGCCACGCCGACGCCTCCTCCTCCCGCGGCGGAGGTGAAGCCTGCCTCCGCGACGCCCAACATGGGGACGGCGGTGGCGCGCGTGGACTCGCGCAACCATCGCAAGTCGGGCTCCAGCGGGAGCCGAGGCTCCTCGCGGGATGACGACGAGGGCGATGCAATCACCGTGTCGAAGCCTTCCGCTGCGTCGTCGTCTTCGTCATCGAGCTCCGGTGGCGGGGATGACGACTTCGACGAGCTGTTCGGCACGAAGAAGACGCCGGCCGCGAAGCCCGCGAGCAAGCCGACGGCGACGGCGTACATCCCGCCCGAGCCGGGAGGCGGCACGCTGGATCGCCTGCAGCAGTCGGACATCATGCAGGTGGTGCTGAACAACAAGCCGGCCATCGTGAAGTGCGTGAACGAGCAGAAGCAGAAGGACCCGTCGCTCAGCGGCAAGCTGGTGATGCGCTGGACGGTCCAGACGAGCGGCAAGACGACCGCCGTGTCGTGCCGCACGGATGAGTTCCGCTCGAGCCACATGGCCACGTGCATCACGGGCCTCATCAAGAGCTGGTCGTTCCCGAAGCACCAGAAGCAGGGCGAGCCCATCGACTTCCCGTTCACGTTCTGAAAATTCAGCAGCGACATCGCCGTCACATATGACGGCAATGTCGCTGTGACGTACGTCAGGGGTGTGCGCTTTCGCGAGCGGTGAATTTCCTCGGGTGGGAGCCGTGGAAAGGTCGGTCGACACTCGTTGACACGTCTGGAGCGAGAGGACTAAAGCCGCTCGACTTCAAACCCGGTGTCTGGAGTCAGGTGGCCGGAGACACCGGGTGACGTAACCCATCCAGGAGGATGTTCCGAATGCAGCTGCGCAAGATGATGGTGATGCTCGCCGCTTTGAGCTCGATGAGCCTGGCCCTGACGGCCTGTGGCGATGATGCGACGACGGTTGATTCCTGTACGTCGGACACCGACTGCTCCTCCGGTTTCTGCAACACGACCGCCGGTGTGTGCATGGAGACCTGCGAGAGCGCCGCGGATTGCCCGGACAGCGAGAAGGAGTGCGCCGTGCTGGCCGGTTCCAGCAAGACGCAGAAGGTCTGCCAGTGCAAGACCGACGAGCTGTGCAAGACGGACGACTCCTCGACCCTGGTCTGCGGCACCGTGTCCAAGCGCTGCGAGGAGCCCGGCTCCGGTCCTGCGGCCTGCACCAAGGACGCTGACTGCGGCGCCGGCAACACCTGCAACACCACCACGGGTGAGTGCAGCCCGGCCGCGACGACCTGCACCGGTGAGGGCAAGGCCACCTGCTCGTACGGCAATGCCTGCTACAGCGGCACCTGCTCGGCGCCTCCGACCCCGACCTGCGAGAACTACCAGAACTTCGGCAACAAGGCCGCGCTGGGCACCACGGGCCCGATCATCTTCAAGGTCGCGACCACGAGCGCCGCCAATGACACCAACTTCTGCCCCGCCAGCGAGCCCAAGCGCGTGAAGATCACGATCTCCGCGTACTCCGACACTGCCTGGCCGGCCACGTCGGCTGAGCTCAGCGGGTTCTTCTATGTGCTCGTCAACGGGACCCCGAGGGCTCCGTCCATCAGCTCTTCTACCGGTAACTACACGGTCTCCGGCAATCGTGCGGACATCGTTGCCAACCTCTGCGTGGCGTCGACGTCCAGCACGGTCTCCCTGGGTTACTACTTCACGGGCGGCAACTTCGCCTGCCACCAGGCCAACTACTAAGCCTGGGTTGATGGGGCCCTGATGTTGAGGGGCCCTTTCCGTCGAACAAGTTCGGAGCCCCGTCCAGGAATCCAGGGGCGGGGCTCTTCGTTTCTAACCGCGCCAGGATTTCTGACGCTTCGGCGAGGCCTTCTCGGGGCGCGAGAGGCATATGAATTTCAGGTAGCGCCTCTTCGTCTTGTCGGTTGCGCGCACGGGCATCCCGGCGGCTTCGAAAAGGAGACTCCATGCAGTCAAAGAAGCTGATGCAGACGTTCACCCTGGGGTTGGCTCTGGTGGCTCCGGTCGCTTTCGCTGGCGATGCAGAGACCCAATTGACCTGCCCGCAAGGCACCAAACAGTCAGGTTCCAAAGAGGACGGGCTGTTCTGCCGTAAGAGCGCGCTCTCTGGTGGGAGCTTCGTGGCGGAGGGGCCTTATCGCTCGTTCCACGCTAACGGCAAGAAGGCCGCAGTCGGGCAGTACGCGAATGGTTTCAAGACCGGGACCTGGTACTTCTACGACGAGGCCGGTAACCAGTACGGCAAGACGGAGTTCCGCGAGAACAACTACCACGGCACCCGGACGCTCTACTTCGCCAGCGGCAAGCCCCACTTCATCGAGCAGTACCAGAATGGCCTGAAGGACGGAGTGGTGCAGGAACTGAGTGAAGACGGCAAGGTTGTCCGCGAGAGCCGCTTCGAGAAGGGCAAGGAAGTCGCCGCCAAGTAGCCAGGCGGTCGTGGTCACGAGGGCCCCAGCCTGCTTTACAGGCCGGGGCCCTTCGCATTGCGGGGCTTTCCCTTGGGGCTCCAGCCAGATAGGAACAAGGCTGTGAAGGCCCCCTCTCTCGTTCCAGTCCTCCCCGCTGTCCCTGTCCGCGCGGTGTCGCAGATGGGACTGCGTGAACTTGAGCGCATCCGGCTCATCCTGAGGGGTGGTTCGGTCATCGACTGGCGGCGGATGCACTTCCAGACGCGGGATGAGGTGGACCGGTTCCTGCGCCTCTGCCAGTTGGACGTGTCGCGTCCCTATGACGATGCCTGGGGCCGGACGGTGCTCGCTGATGCCGTGGAGTACCTGCGCAAGACCTTCGACTACCGGGTCGCGGACGCTGTGGCCCAGCCGGAAGAGCTCCATGACCTCTTCCTCTTTGCTTCAGGGGCGAAGGGCCTTGCTCGCTACCGGCGGATCGCCTGCATCGTTCTGAAGGTGATGCACGTCATCCAGCACATCGAAGGGCGTGACCTGCTCTTCCGGCTGGCCGCCTCCGAGGCCGAACTGGGAGAGATGGTCACGGAGAAGGTGCTGGGTGTTGCTCGTGAAATGAAGGAGATGGGCCTGCCCATCGTGGAGTTCGCCCACTCCATCAAGACGCGGGACTCCCTGGTCACGAAGCTGATCGCGAAGAAGGAGACCGTGGCGGCGCAGGTCTATGACCGCACGCGGTTTCGCGTCATCACCCGCAAGCGGGAGGACCTGCTGCCGGTCCTCTACTTCCTGACGCAGCGCCTGTTCCCCTTCAACTTCGTCGTCCCGGGGCAGACGGAGAACACGTTGCTGCCGTTCAAGGGACTGCTGGAGGAGAACCCACACTTCGAGCAGTTCATCCCGCAGCTCCACCTGGACCGGGACTTCGAGGACCGCGAGGATCGGACGGGGAACGCCTTCTCTGGGGATTCCTATCGGGTCCTCAACTTCGTCGTGGACCTTCCCCTGCGGATGGACCCCTACCTGCCCCCGCCCGAAAGTGATGCCCGCCCTCGAAAGGGGCGGGTCACCTTCGCGCTTGTCGAGTTTCAAATGGCGGATGAGGAGACGGCGCGCCGCAATGAGCTCGGTGACAACGCTCATGAAAGCTACAAGCGTCGGCAGAAGCGGCGCGTCCTCAATCGGCTGAGTCGAGGCCTGGTTGTTCCCAAGCGTCAGGGGTGAAGTGAGTTCACGCAGGGATGAAGTGGCTCGGAGGTATTGGGTTACTCGCGCGTCGCGATGTGACGCGCGAGTAGGGCGTTCCGAAGATCAATCGTTGAGCTTGAACGTGTAGACGCTTGCGGAGGATGCCGCCTCCTCGACAAATGCAACGATGGGCGTGCCCGCGACATTCAATTCAATTGAGGGCGATGTGGCGGGCGTGCTGGTGCTGGTCAGCGCAGTGAGCGGATATCCAAACTGCTGCCATTGATTGGAAATCCAGCGGCTGATGAAAATGCTTCGCTCTGAAGCGAGAATTCCGCTCCATGCAAGCGCATGGGGTGCGCCTTTCTTCATGCTCAGGACTGGCTTGCTGTTACCTGTTGTGGAGTTGCTGATGAGAGCCGTAGCACTCCAGGCGTTGCCTTCCCATCGCGCCCAGTAGATCTGCCCATCGGATGATGGCTGGTTGGAAGATGATTCAACCCAGGCGACCCAAGGGCGCCCGTTTCCATCGATGGAAACGGTCGGTGACATTGCTGCTGTCCCTAGAAGTCGACTGCCAAGGGGAGGTCCATCGTTCTCACTGACAGCGATTCCGCGAGTGCCATCGCCTACGCCATTGAAGTCGAAAATGCTGTAGGCAGAGAAGGTCTTGGTGCCCGAAATCAAGGCGATGGGGTCTTGCGCTCGGGAATACCCGAGGGTTGGCAGCGTCGATAGCGACCAGGAGGCAGCCCCGCTGGTGAGTTGATAATGTCTGACAGTGGCCTCGCCTTCATTGGCGTAGTTGGCGTACAGGCTCAGGGTGCCTGTTTCCTCAAGACCAAGGGTTGGCGTGCCCAGGAAGTCGTAGCCTTCATAGTAGGGAAGAATCAGAGAGGGCAGCGTCTCCCAGGTTGTTCCAGTCCATCTGCGGGAAAAAATGCTGTTGATCTGGCCGTCGCCCGAGTTTTCATGCCATGCGACAATGGGCTGGTTTGATTTGTCAATGACCAGGGTGGGATGCCCCGCGTCTGTCCCTGTGGTGCCCAAACCATTCAGCGCGCCCCCCAGAATGTTCCATGCGGTGCCTGTCCATCGAGCGACGTAGACGTTTCGGGCTACGCCATCGGATTCCGTCCATGCAATGACGGGCTGATCTTCAAGGTCGAGCTTCAGTACGACTTCGTTCGCGGACGTTGCTCCTGCCTCCGCGCTGATGGCTCCTCCCACAGGTAGCCAGGTTGGCACCGAAAACGACCACGTCGGAGCGCTTGCCACCCCATTGCCCGCGAGATCCGTCAGCGCGCTCGCAGCGGCAGTGAAGTCGACCTGGACGGTGCTCGGTGCGCTCAGGGCGCTCAGGGGCGTCACGGTCAGCGTCTTGCCGTCTGCGGAGAGTGCCACGGACTTCGCGATGGTCTCCCCAGTACCCGTCTTGAGCCCCACCGCCGCCTCCGTCACCGAGAGCGGGTTCATGGGCTCACTGAAGGTGACCTGGATGGCTTCGCGGACCCCCACGGTCGCCGCGTCCTTTGCCGGCAGGAAGGAGGCCACGGTGGGCGCGGTCCGGTCCACGATGATCGTGCGGGCCGCGCTGGTGAAGACCGATCCACCCCGGGTCGCGCGGATGGACAGCTGGTAGGTGCCCTCGGCCTCCGACGTGGTGTCCCAGGTGAACGAATAGGGGCTCCCGGTGGGCTTCACGAGCACCGTGGCGTCCTTCAGGATCTCCACCTGCTCCGCCGCGCCTCCTTCCACCGTGAACTGCAGGAGCAGGGGACCTCGCGTGTACGCCTTGCCGGGCGTGGGCACGACCCAGTTCACCACCAGGTCGCCGGGCTTCCCCACTGTCACCGTCAGCGTGGCCTGCTTCGTGACCGAGCCGCTCCTGCCTTGGAGCGTCAGCGTGTAGGCCCCGGGCACCGTGCCCGCTCCCACGCGGATGCTCAGGGTCGCTCGCGTTTCTCCCTTGGGCAGGGTGAACGACTGGAGCTCGATGCCCGTGGGCGGGGAGAGGAGGCTCCAGGTGACGGCGCCTCCCGCGGTGTCAGCCCACGCGAGCCGGACGTCGCAGTCCAGGGTTCCCCCTGGGAGTATCTGCTCCTGGGCGGCGGTCGCCGTGAAGGTGAAGTCCGCGTTGGGGTCCGCCGGGTCCTCCTTGGGCGGGTCATCCAGCGGGGGGACGTCGATGCATGCGGGGCTCAGGCCGATGCAGCTGAGCAGCAACAGGTGTTTCAGGTTGGGCATGGGGGCGTGTTCAGCAAGGTCGGGACCAGACGGTGCCGAGGGAGAACAGTGCCATGCCCATCCGCGGAACAGGACAGGCGTCCGGCTCCGGAAACACGCCTGCCCGCCGCCCCCGGGTTCAGGTGGGGACGCGCGGGCAGGGGAGGGACTTCAGAAGGCCGCGGACTACTTCTTCTTGCGGTTCTTCTTCTTGTTCTCCTTCTCCTTCTTGCGCCGCTCCTTGATGGCGTCGCGGTCGTCCGGCTTGCTCACGGACGGGGGCGCGTAGCCCATCAGGCGGGCCTTGGCCATCGCTGCCTGGCCCATGGGCGGCGTGTAGCCCGGGGCGATCTGCGGCAGCTGCATGGGCATGCCTCCCATGCCTCCGCCCATCGCGGACATGGCCTTCTCCAGCGCCTTCGGGTCCTTCCCGAACATGCTGCCCAGGTCCATGTTCTTCATCTGGCCCAGCTGCCCCAGCTGCTTGAAGCCGGGGATGCGGCCCAACAGGCCCGGGTTCTGGCCGATGGTGCCCATCACCTGCTGCATCATCCCGAACTTCTGCAGGAGCTCGCGCACCTCCTCCGGCTTGCGGCCACTGCCCTTGGAGATGCGGTTGATGCGGCTGGCGTTGATGATGTCTGGACGCAGGCGCTCCTTCTGCGTCATCGAGTCGTACATCGCCTCGATCTTCGTGAGCTCCTTCTCGTCCGGGTTCAGGTGCTCGGTGAGGTCGCCGAAGAGGGGGAACTTCTCCAGCAGGTCCTTCAGCGGGCCCATCTTGCGGACCATGCGGATCTGCTCGACGAAGTCCTTCATCGAGAACTGGCCGGAGAGCAGCTTGCGCGCGTCGTCCTCGGCCTTCTTCTCGTCGACGACCTTCTCGAAGTCCTTCATCAGGCCGACGATGTCGCCGAAGCCCAGGATGCGGCCCGCGAGGCCCTCCGGACGGAACTCCTCCAGCTTGTCCATCGACTCGCCCATGCCGAGGAACTTGATGGGCTTGCCCGTCACTTCCTTGATGGACAGCGCCGCGCCGCCGCGCGCGTCACCGTCCAGCTTCGTCAGGATGAAGCCGTCCAGCGTCAGGCGCCGGTCGAACTCGGCCGCCGTGCGCACCGAGTCCTGGCCGATCATCGCGTCGCACACCAGCAGGATGGTGTCCGGCTGCACGTTGGACTTGATGGACTCCAGCTCCGTCATCAGCGTCTCGTCGATGGCGAGCCGGCCCGCCGTGTCGATGAGCACCACGTCGCACTTCTGCTCGCGCGCGGCCGCGTAGCCCCGCTTCGCCAGCTCGGGCGGCTGCACGCCGGGCTCGTGGTAGACGGGGACCTTCAGGCGCTCGCCCAGGACCTTGAGCTGATCCACGGCGGCCGGACGGTAGATGTCCGCCGCGACCAGCAGCGGCTTGCGCCCCTCCGCGAGGAGCCGGCTGGCGAGCTTGCCCGTGGTCGTCGTCTTACCGGAGCCCTGGAGGCCCACCATCATGATGCCGGACAGCTGGCCCTTGGGCTTCAGGTGGAGGCTCGTGTCCACCGGGCCCATCAGGGCCTCCAGCTCGTCGTGGCAGATCTTGATGAAGTGGTCCATCGCGCTGACCTTGCGCTTCTGGCCCCCCGCGTCCGTGACGGACGTCTGCACGACCTCGCCCACGGCCTTCTCGCGGACGCGGGCGACGAACTTCTTCACCACGTCGAAGGCGACGTCGGCCTCCAACAGGGAGACGCGGATGTCTCGCAGCGACTCGTCCACCAGCTCGGGGGTGAGTTCGCTCTTGCCGGCGAGGCGGTTCTTGGCGGCCCGGAAGCCCTTGGTGACGGTCTCAAGCATGGGGGGCGCTTTATAACAGCGTCCCGCCGGATGCGACGGTCACGGAAGCCCCGGTCGTCCAGCAGTGGAGGAATCGAGGGGCTTTCCCCACCACCCGGGATGCCTCCGCCC
>NZ_RAVY01000047.1:0-50630 GCF_003611625.1 Corallococcus sp. CA054B | reverse complement strand
CGCTCGCCCTCGCCCCCCACCAGGGCATCAGCGCCTTCACCGGTCCGGCGCCCCTCACCCCGCTGGCCGAGGGCAGAACCGGCGTCCGGTATGCTCAGGGCCCCTGCCCCCCGCTGGCCGCGGCGGATCCGCAACGACGTCAGACGGCCCTCAGCCTGGACAGCGCCGCCTGCCTCACCCACGGCATCTCCCCGGAGCACGTGCAGACCGCCCTCCAGCAGGGCCAGCTCAACTCCGCCTACACCCGGCTGGGCAAGGACGGCATCTACTCGCGGACCGCGGACAAGAACGGCGGCGGAGCGCTGGCCGTCTACACGCGCGCGGTGGGAATCGAGCAGCGCTCCTGGAAGGCCCAGGGCAGCGGCGTGGGGAGCAATGACAGCAAGGTGCAGATGATCCTCAGCCCCGCCGTGCTGGAGAACCCCGGCCACGGCTGGCGGGCGTCCTCCACGGACAACATGGGCAAGGTCCCGGGCTCGACCAGCGCGCATCAAGCGGGCCTCCCCGTGAATGATCCGCTCGGCCGCGCCCCCCTCTGGAGCCGCCAGACCGAGTCCGCCCGCAACAGCGCCTTCAACGAGACCGTGCGCGGCAGGAGCCCCCAGGCGAACAACGAGCAACTCCACTGGCAGAGCGTCCCCCTCCAGGGAAACCTCAAGGGGATGTTGGTCACGTCCAGGTCCAGCTTCGACATGCTGATGATGCTCCCCGGCGCCCGGCCGGACGAGGGCGCGCCGGGCAGGGGCACCGTCCGGTTCGGGGAGCAGGACATCCCCGTCCTCCTCACGGACGGCGCGAACCCGTTGCTGGGCGTGCTGAAGAGGGCTGGCATCGCGGACTCCAGCGGAAGGGTCCGCTGACGCAGGCTCGGGACTCGCACGGGCGGAAAGATGAAGCCCGTGCGTGTCTTTCCCTCTGCCCGGTGGGGGAGCGTGACGTCCAACGTTCCAATCCCAGACACTCTCCCTCCCCCTGGACCTAGAGACCGTTGAACAGCTTTCGCGGGTGGCATGAAATGCGCGGACCGGCCTCGGACCCGGGCGGATGTCCCGCGGCGGCTCCAGAGAACGGGTAGGAGGCGTTCATGCGGCTGCCTTCGGGCGTCGTCACGATGCTCGCCGTGGTGCTCAACTCCGGCGCAGGACTGGCAGCACCTCCCCCTTCACAACCCGCGAATGCGACACCGCCGCCGCTGCCGCCGGGCGTCTCCGCGACGCTGTGGCGGCTCTCGGTGCCCAAGGGCTCCGAGCCCACGCCGGAGCGGGTGGCGCTGGGGGAGAAGCTCTTCCGGGACAAGCGCCTCTCCGTGGACAACACCGTGGCCTGCATGACGTGCCACGAGCCGGAGCTGGGCTTCACCGACGGCAAGCCGCTGTCCGAGGGCGTCAAGCAGCAGAAGGTGACGCGCAACAGCCCCACCGTCCTCAACGCCCTCTTCAACGCCACCCAGTTCTGGGACGGCCGCTCGGCCACGCTGGAGGACCAGGCGAAGCTGCCCATCCTCAACCCGCGTGAGATGGGCATGCCGGACCCCGACACCGTCGTGAAGAAGGTGCGCGGCATCCCCGAGTACGTCACCGACTTCCAGAAGGTGTTCGGCCGCGAGCCCAACTTCGACGACCTGGCCGTCGCCATCGCCGCGTTCGAACGGATGCAGTTCTCCGGCGACGCGCGCTTCGACAGGTTCATCGCGGGCGACAGCAAGGCGCTCACCGCGTCGGAGAAGAACGGCTGGGCGCTCTTCAACGGCAAGGCGCGCTGCAACTCCTGCCACGCGGGCAACGCCGTCTCCCCGCTGTTCAGCGACCAGAAGTTCCACAACATCGGCGTCGCCGCGCACAAGCAGGACTTCGTCACCCTGGCGCGCAAGGGCGTGCAGGTGGTGCGCACCGGTGATGAGAAGCAGATCGACGAACTGGCGCTCAACTCGGAGTTCTCCGAGCTGGGCCGCTTCCTCGTCACCAAGCAGGAGAACGACGTGGGCTCGTTCAAGACGCCCATCCTGCGCAACGTGGGCATCACCGGTCCGTACATGCATGACGGGTCGCTCACCACGCTGTGGGACGTGATGGACCACTACAACAAGGGCGGCGTGGCCAATCCCTACCTCGACGGGGGGATGCAGCGGCTGGGGCTCACCGAGCCTGAAATCGACGACCTGGTGGCGTTCCTCTTCACCCTCACGGATACGAAGTTCGACAAGCTCAACAAGGAGCAGCTGGCGAAGCAGCGCGCCCGGAAGAACACCCGGCCGGAGCGGGACACCGCCACCGCCATGGGCAAGAAGGGCAACCTGGGCGACCTGGCTCCCAACCCGGACCTGAACGCGAAGAATCCGGCGGACCTGGGCTTCTACGGCGACGTCACCCCGGTGACGACCCCCAAGCAGCGGTAACCGAGGCGCGCCATGGCAAACAAGCTCCAGAGCATCGAGACGAAGCACTACGCCGAGCGCGACGCCTTCTTCGAGGGCCTGCGCAAGCTGGACCGCCGCGCCTTCATGCGCGTCGCCGGCATCTCCGCCGGCATTGTCGCGGGCATGGGCAAGCTCACGCCCAACAGCTTCCAATTGGTCAACGTGGCGGAGGCGCAGGGGGAGAAGCCCAGGTTCTCCTTCGCGTACATCTCCGACACGCACCTATACGAGAACAAGCTCAACGACCGCTTCGTGCGCGCCATCCTCAAGGCCGTGGACGACGTGAACGCGCTGGACCCCCAGCCGGACTTCGTCCTCTTCGGCGGTGACCTGGCGCAGCTGGGCCAGGCCGGCGAGCTCAAGCTGGGCGCTCAAATCCTCAAGTCCGTGAAGGCCCCCATCAAGATGATGGTGGGCGAGCACGACTGGTTCCTGGACATGGGCGAGCTGTGGCGCGACCTGTTCGGTGCGCCCAACTACTCCTTCGACCACAAGGGCGTGCACTTCGTGGTGCTCAACTCCATCCTGGAGAAGGACTTCTGGACGGAGCGGAAGCTCTCCCCCATGGAGCGCATGAAGATCGTCGCCGGCCTGGACAATGGCATCCAGTCCCGCTTCGAGGTCGGCGCCGAGCAGCGCCAGTGGCTCCAGAACGACCTGGCCAAGGTGGCGAAGACGACGCCCGTCATCGTCTTCAGCCACTCGCCGCTCTACAAGTACTACAAGCCCTGGAACTTCTGGACCGACGACGCGGACGAGGTGCAGGCCATCCTCAAGCCGTACGAGAAGGTCACCGTCATCCACGGCCACACGCACCAGCTGCTCAGCAACCGCATTGGCAACATCTCCTTCCACGGGATGCTGTCCACCGCGTGGCCGTGGCCGTACGCGCCGGAAGGCCTGCCTTCGCTCACGGTGCCCATGAACCGCGCGGATCCGTTCAGCCAGTTCGACGGCTGCGGTAACGGCCGCATGGACGTGCTGGAGTCGGGGCTCGTGGACAAGCTCTACAACCTCTGGCAGCGCGACCCCATCACCGTGCGCGCCAGCTACCTGGGCTCCGGTGGCAAGCAGTCCGCGCCCCCCAAGCCCAAGCTGCCCACCTACTAGGACCGGAAGAGGAACTCCCTCCCATGAACCTGCGAATGAAGCTGCTCGTGGTCCCGTGCGCGGCCCTGTCCTTCGCGGGCGGCGTGGCGCTCGCCACGTCCCCGGAGTCGAAGGCCGCCCCCCAGGCGCAAGCCCTGCCCAGGCACGTCGTGCCCGCGTCCAAGGACGGCAACCTGGTGCTGGGCCTGTGTGACGGTGAGACGTCCCTGGAAGTGCAAGGCGTGAAGGACGGCCAGAAGCTCACCCGCGCCCAGGCCATCACCGCCACCGCTCAGTTGATGGACGACTGGCGCAAGAAGAACCCGAACGCGAACTGGGACGTCGTGCCCGGCCCGGTGCTGGCGCAGGCCACGCCTCCGGCCGCGAAGAAGAACCCGACGCCCGCGCCCCAGCCCAACCCCGGCTCGAAGCCCTCGGGCAACGACGTGCGCCAGGGCGGCGTGGGCGCGGAGACGGGCGCCAAGGCGGTGCCCCAGCAGCAGAAGACGAACCTCCAGACGGGCCACACCTACGGCGCGTTCTCAGAACGTGACGAGCAGGTGTGGGCGGCCTCCGTGCAGGAGACCGTGAAGGAGGGCCACCGCGTGTTCCACGACGCGGAGGCGCTGGGCGGCACGATAGGCGTGTCGTGCGACATGTGCCATCCGGACGCGGCCAACACGCACCCGGAGACCTACCCGAAGTACCAGGTGCAGCTGGGCCGCACAGCGCTGCTGCGCGACATGATCAACTGGTGCATCGAGAACCCGGTGCGCGGCAAGCCGCTGGCGGATGGCGACCCGAAGATGCGCGCGATGGAGGCGTACATCTACGCGCAGCGCAAGGGCGTGAAGCTGGAGTACGGCAAGCACTGAAGCCCGGGCTCGCCCCTCGGGCCCCGGGCGCTTCGTGCGCTCAGGGGCCCAGGTACAGGCCCAGGGCCGTGTAGGCCGCCAGGCTGTAGGTGAGCCGCGGCGGCGTCAGGTGCCGCCGTTCGATGACGCCCTTCGTGGGGCCGCGGTCATCCCAGCGACGCAGGGATGTCCCCAGCGCGAAGGGCACCGACCCCCGACACGAGCCATGGGGTCATGGGGGAAGGCATTCCGCATCCGTCACATCCGGCTGAGGAAGAAGCGGACCAGGATGAACAGCGCCATCGCGTAGGCGTACCCCAGCAGCACGCGCCCGGCGATGCGCTGCGGCGTCGGCTTGCGCGGACCGGCCTCCGGAGGTGGCGCGCGGCGCTGGTCGCGCATCACGAGGAAGCGCCCCAAGCCGAGCGCGACGATGACGGAGATGATCACGAGGTCGAAGGCGCCCATGGTGCGGGAGCTTCGGCCAACGGCCTGACGGGATTCAAGGCAAGCGGCATGCCTCATCCCGCCAGTGGTGCACTGCACGAGCCGGTCCAACAGGTTTCCGCTGGCCCGATGGGGTGCTCTCCCGGCCGCGGTTGCTCCGAACCTGTCCGACAGTCGGACAAGTTCCTGCGGGCGGGGCGGAGCGGGGCCCCGGCCAGCCACGGTGGCCCAAAGCTGTCCGACAGTCGGACAAGTTCCAGGGGGCGGGGCGGGGCCCCGGCCAGCCACGGTGGCCCAAAGCTGTCCGACAGTCGGACAGGTTTCCTCGGCTCGGATGGAGCGGAGGCCCCGCCAACCGAAGTGGTCCAAACCTGTCGGACAGTCGGACAGGTTTCCTCTACTCGGGGGGCGGAGGTCTCGGTCGCGGTGGCCCGAAGCTGTCCGACAGTCGGACAGGTTTTTGATGCGCGCCGCCAGGAGGCCGGCAGGGGGCTTACGTCCTCATCCGAGGGGACGGCCTTCTGCCCGAGAGCCCGGTGCGGCGATGGATGATGGTGGCCCTCTTGAGGTCGAAGGCATCCAGTGCGCTGGCGCTTCGGGCCATGTCCTGACGGGATTCAGGGCTCGGGGGCTTGCCTTCCCCCCGCTGGCACCCGGTTGAATGCGGGCCATGTCCCTCTCCCCTGTCATGGACCCCAGCGGCCTGCTGGAGCGCGCGCCGCGTCTGGCGGAGCTCCTGCCGGATGCCGCGCTGTCGGAGGCGCTCGCGCGGGGTGATGCGTGGGCGGTGCACGCGGTGCTCTCACGCCGGCTGGAGCACGAGCCGCCCGGGCCCACCCTGGAGCTGCTGGCGGCGCTGGTGGAGGACCGGGGCGCCTTCGTCATCGCGACCCGCCCGCCGTCCGCGTCCTCCGTGCTGGGGACGGGCGTGCGGTGGAGGGGCATGCCTCCTCGCGGCGCCGCCCCGAAGGCTCCCTTCGTCGCCGAGCGCACCGTGACGGTGCTGGGCGTTCCGGTGTGGCCCCTGGACGGCTACCTCGTGCGCTCTGACGGCAAGGCGCCGCTCCAGGTCATTGGTCAGGTGCCACCTTCACGCGGCAGGTCTCGCCGCCGCGCGACGTCCCTTACCGCGATGGCGCTGGGGCTCTGCGGCCTGGCGGGGCTGGGCGCGATGTGGCTGGAGGCTCGCAGCATGCGCGCCGTGACGGTCGTCAATGGCCTGTCACGCCCCGTGGACGTGCGCATCGGCGGCGAGCACTGGGTGGTGGCGCCCGGGACGCAGGAGCAGGGGCGCGTGAAGCTGGGAGACGACCTGCTCCGCGCGGTGACGACCTGGCCCGGCCAGGAGCCCGTCATCGAGGACGTGTGGCTGCCGACCGACGGCGAGCGGATCCTCTACAACGTGAAGGGCGCGGCGATGCTGGAGGCGGTCCCGGATGACGGGGCCACCTACTCGGGCCCACGCTCCAGGTCCCTGCCGGAGAGCGCCATGGTGCTTCAGCCGGGCGAGCGACTCTCCGTCCAGGCCGCGAACTGGGAGGCCGCTGCGCGCGCCTTCGCGGAAGCAGGACGCTGGGAGTCCGCGGGCCGCGTGGCGTCCGCCGTCGCACAGGTGGAGCCAGGGAATGCCCTGGCGCGGGAGGTGGCCGCGCGCGCCCTGCTCATCCTGGACTCACAGGCGCCGGTGAACCTCCCGGACGCCCTGCGCTGGCGCAACACGCGCGGCTACGCGGCGATGCTGATGCACACCTGGCAGGAGGATCCGGGCGCGCAGGCGCTGGCGCTGTCACTGCTGCGCCTCATTGGAGACGGAGACGCGGCCCGCGCCCGCTACACGGAGCACGCGCAGCAGCATCCGGACTCACCGCTGGCCGCCCTCTACCTCCAGCGCGCGAGCCCGCCGTCCCTGGGCACCGCGGAGGCCGTCACCGCGTACCAGGCGCTGGCGAAGCGCTTCCCGGATTCGCCCGACGTGGTCCGTGCCTGGCTGGATGCGCGCTGGCGCTTCGAGCTGGGGGACTCGCGCTACTGGAGTGACAGCGAGCGCCAGGACTTCATCACCGAGACGGCGAGACAGCTGAAGGCACTCGAGGAGAAACACCCGCCGGACACCCTGGAGGCGCTGGAGCTGGACGTGCGCATCCTCCTGCGCGCGCAGCTGCGCGACGCGGCCACCACCGTGGTGCGCCGCTACGCCGAGGACACGCGCCGCCGGACCTGGGACTTCCTGGTGCTGGCCGGACGCACGGCCGCGGCCGCCGGGCCCGAGCACACGTCCTACGTGATGCGCGACTGGATTCCCTCCCCCCTGGCCCGGCAGCCGGAGCGGATGGCGCTGTTGGACCTGCTCACCGGCCAGCGCTCGCCCAAGGCGGCGGAGGTCGCGGCGGTGACGTCGCCCGTGGACCGCGCCGTGCTGCGCCTCACCCGGGACGTGCTGCAGGACCCGAAGCGCGCGCTGAAGGATGCCGTGGGCGAGTCCGAAGCCGTGCTGTCCCGCCTGGACCCGGAGGTCGCCGCGCTGCTCGCGCTGGAGCTCACGCGGGTGGGGGATGCGCGCGCGAAGAACCTCTTCAACGCGTCGCTGCCGGTGATGCTCGCGCGCGAACCGCTGCGCAACCACGCCCTGTCCGCCTCGCGCGACACCGGACCGGGGCTCATCCGCCTGGACCCGGGGCTGCGCGCCGCCGCCATCCTGGTCCACGCCCGGCGAGACGCGCGGGAGGGCTACCCGGTCTTCGTCGAGCGCCTGGATGGCCTCACCCGCGTGGACGCGCTGGGAGGCTTCGCCGTCCGCGCCACCGGCCCCTGGATGCGGCGCGCGTTCGACGCCTGCATGGACACGAAGGTGGAGCGGTCCATCCCCCCGGGGATGCTCCTGCGAGGCGCCGTCGTGGAGGAGCAGGCCCGCCAGGAGGACGACCGGGAGGGACGCCGCCCCCACTGCGAGGCGCGCATCGTCAGGCCCACCGGGCTGCCGCTGCCCCGGGCCGCCACCGTCACCACGACGGCCGGAAACGCGAACGGCGCCGACCCCTGAAAGAGGTCCGGCGCCGTCACGGTGCAGCGGGAGAGGGAACCTCAGCCCGGCTGGCAGACCTGGCGGAGGATGTCCAAGGACTCCAGCGCCTTGCCCGCGCCAATCACCACGGCGGACAGCGGGTCCTCCGCGAGGAACACCGGCAGGCCCGTCTCCTCACGGAGCAGCGTGTCCAGGTTCTTGAGCAGCGCGCCGCCACCGGCCAGCACGATGCCGCGGTCCGCGATGTCACCGGCCAACTCCGGCGGCGTGCGCTCCAGCGTCAGCTTCACCGCTTCGACGATGCCGTTGACGGGCTCCGCGAGCGCGTCGCGCACCTCGTCGCTGGACACCGTCAGCGTGCGCGGCACGCCGGCCACCAGGTCGCGACCCTTGATCTCCATGGTCATGACCTCGTCCGTCGGGTACGCCGTGCCGATGCCCATCTTGATGAGCTCCGCCGTGCGCTCACCGATGAGCAGGTTGTACTTGCGCTTGACGTACTGGATGATCGCCTCGTCCAGCTTGTCGCCGCCGATGCGCACGGACTTGGCGAACACGATGCCCGCGAGGCTGATGACCGCGACGTCGGACGTGCCACCGCCGATGTCCACAATCATGTTGCCGCTGGGCTCCGTCACCGGCAGGCCCGCGCCAATCGCCGCGGCCATGGGCTGCTCGATGAGGTAGACCTCGCGCGCGCCCGCGTTGGCGGCCGCCTCACGCACCGCGCGGCGCTCCACCTCCGTGATGCCGGACGGGATGCCGATGATGATGCGCGGGTTCACCAGCGTCTTGCGGTTGTGCGCGCTCTGGATGAAGTAGCGCAGCATCGCGGCGGTGATTTCGAAGTCGGCGATGACGCCGTCCTTCATGGGCCGGATGGCCACGATGTTGCCCGGCGTCCTGCCGAGCATCTCCTTGGCCTCCTTGCCCACGGCGAGCACCTTCTTGCCGCCGCGCGAGTCCTGCTGCACCGCCACGACGGAGGGCTCGTTGGACACGATGCCCTGGCCGCGGATGTAGATGAGCGTGTTCGCCGTACCCAGGTCGATGGCGAGGTCGCGCGAAAACAGGGTGTGGAGCCAGTCGAACATACGGGGACGGAAACTTTCGGAAGGGCCGCGAAACTCCCCGCCCTTCAGACGGAGTGCGTTGTCGAAACTACTACGCGCCGCAATACGGAGGAAGAAAAGCCGGAACCCCTCGCGGGGTGCCGCTCGCTGGACAACCAACCGCACCCGCCCGTCTGTTCCCTTGTCCCCATTCGGAGCGCGATTTTCTTGAAGGACCCGTGCCGCATCCTCCCCCGGACAGCGGCCGGGCGGACGTCAGGGTGTTCAGCGCTTCAGGGAGTACTTCCCGATGGCGTAGAGGGCGCGCACGCCGTCCTTCCAGCCAATCTTCTTGCCCTCCTCGTAGGTGCGCCCATGGTAGCTGATGGGCACCTCGAAGACGCGCCAGTTGCCGCGCGCCACCTTGGCGGTGATTTCGGGCTCGAAGCCGAACCGGTCCTCCTCCACGTGCACGGAGCGCAGCACTTCCGCGCGGAAGGCCTTGTAGCAGGTCTCCATGTCCGTGAGGTTCAGCCCGCTCGTCATGTTGGAGAGCATGGTGAGCAGGTTGTTGAGGACGGTGTGCCAGTAGTACAGCACCCGGCGCGGCGACCCGATGAAGCGGCTGCCGAAGACGACGTCCGCGTCGCCGTCGAGGATGGGCTGGATGACCCGGGGGATGTCCCGGGGGTCGTATTCCAGGTCCGCGTCCTGCACGAGGATGATGTCCCCCGTGGCCTCGGCGAAGCCCCGGCGCAGCGCGGCCCCCTTGCCCTGGTTGTTCTCCTGGAAGAGCACGCGGATTTCGTTCCGGTTCTTCGGCGCGCCCCCCAAAATGTCCAGGCCCTGTTCGGACAGCTGACGCAGGAATTCGCGGCTGCCGTCCTTCGAGCAGTCGTCCACCAGGACGAGCTCCTTGGGGAAGTCCACGGCGATGCAGCGCCGGAGGATTTCCGCCAGGGTGGGAATCTCGTTGTAGACGGGGATGACGAGCGAGACGAGCATGGCGGCCCCGCCCTATCGCATTTCCCCCGCCAGGGCGACTCCCTTGCTCACAAAATTCAGGGCTGGGCCGCCGCGCTCCGGAGCGCGTCCAGCAGGGACTCCAGGTCCGCGTCCCCGGTGAGCGGGTGGATGAGCGTGGTGCGCAGGTACACGCCCCGGGGCAGCCGCGTCTGCACCAGGTAGAAACTCCCACGGGAGACCAGCGCTTCACGCAGGCGGACCTGGAGCGCGTCCCAGCCCTCCGGCGGCACGTGCGCGGGGGTGTGGCGGAAGCAGACGATGTTGCAGTCGGGCTCCAGGGCCAGCTCGAAGTCCGGGGCGGCGGTGAGCATCCCCGCGAAGCGCCGGGCCAGGTCGTAGGAGGCGGTGACGGCCTCCTCGAAGACGCGCGTGCCCAACACGGACAGGCACGCGTAGACCTTGAGCGGCATCATCTCCTTGGTGCACTCCAGCGTGCGCAGGCCCACGTCGCTGTAGGGGCGCGCGTCGTCGCCGTCGCCGTGGAAGAGGTAGTGGGCCTCCTGGGAGAAGGCGTCGAAGGAGCGCGCGCCGTCGCGGAAGAGCACGGCCGTCACCAGCGCGGGCATGAGCAGCCCCTTGTGCGCGTCCCACACCACGGAGTCCGCCCGCTCGATGCCCTTCACCTGCGCGCGGTACTTCGGGCTCAGGGACGCCGCGGCCCCGTGCGCGCCGTCCACGTGGAACCACAGGCCGTGCTTCTGGGCGAAGTCCGCCACGGGCTCCAGCGGGTCGAACGCGCCGGTGGCGGTGGAGCCCGCGCTGGCCACCACGGCGATGGCCTTGCGCCCCGCGCGGGTGGCCCGCTCGAGCGCGTCCTCCAGGGCGTCCGGCCGCACGCGGAAGTGGTCGTCCACGTCCACCGGGGTGAGGCCGCCCTCGCCCCAGCCCATGATGCGGACCGCGCGGGCCAGGCAGTAGTGGGCGGAGCGGGGGACCAGCACCGTCAGGGGCGGGCCCGCGTGCGCGCCGCCGTTCCACGCGTCGTAGCCGGCCTTCGCCTGACGGGCGGCGAGCAGGGCGGTGAGGTTGCCCGCGCTGCCGCCAGAGGTGAGCACGCCCCGGGTGCTGGATGGCAGGCCCAGCTTCGCCGCCATCCACGCGAGCACGTGGTGCTCCATCGCGGTGGCGACGGGGCCCATCTCGTACACGGCCATGCCGTTGTTGAGCAGCGACGACACGGCGTCGCACAGCGCGGCCAGCGGCACGGGCGCCGTCACCTGATGGCCCACGTAGCGCGGGTGGTGCAGGTGGTGCGAGCCCTCCAGCACGCGCGCCATCAGTGACGCGAAGGCCTGGGAGACCTCCGGCGCCGGCTCCTCCGGGAAGGCCGTGGCGAAGCGCTCCTGGTTCACCGCGGGCGGGGCCCAGGGCAGCACCGGCATCGCGCCCCCGGCGAGCGCGGCCTTCAGGTAGTCCGCGAGCTGATCCATCAGGGCGTGAGCGGTGGCCCGGAAGGCCTCCGGTTCATAGGCGGCGCGCAGCGGCGGGAAGACGGGGGTCGTCATGGCGGGCCCACGCTAACGGGAGCGCGTCCTCCAGGCGCGGGAAACCCGGGCGCGAAGGGCCGGACGGGCTCCAGGCCGGCCGGCGGACCCCCTCTGCTCCCGGGGCGGCCGGGCGGGCAGGGGCCCGGCGAAGGGGTGGGCGGCTCGCGGCGCCCACGGACCGTCCCCACCTTTCCGACGCACAGGAGGAGACGACCGATGGCTTTCGACGACACGCCGTCCGAACGGCGCTCCATCATCAGCGGCATGCGCGTCCGCTCGGCGGACGGGAAGCTCCTGGGGTACGTGGCCCTCATCGGGCAGGAGCATCTCTACGTCCGGCGCTCACCCTTCGTCCGCCACCGCGAATGGAAGGAGGCCCCGCTGTCCGCCGTGGGCCGGGTGCTCCAGGGCGCCGTCATCCTGAAGGAGGGCACGGGCCCGCTGGCTCATGCGGATGCCATGTTTCACGGAGAAATCCCGACACAGACCCTGCCCCTGGTGCTGGGGCCCGAGCCGTCGCACGCGTGAGGCCGTCCGGCGGTGGACATTGAGGGGGGCGCGGACACCTGAAGTGTGATTCAACCCGGCGTCATGGCGACATCCCTCGAAGAGCTCTCCCAGCGGGTGTCCGCGGCGTTCGCGGACCGGGCGAAACTGAAGGACGCGGACACGGTGGCGGCGGTGCGCGAGACGCTCGCGCGGCTGGACACCGGGGAGCTGCGCGTCGCGGAGAAGGGCCCGGACGGCTGGCGGGTCAACGCCTGGGTGAAGGAGGCCATCCTCCTGTTCTTCGCCGTGTCGGAGATGAAGGTGATGGAGGTGGGCCCCTTCGAGTTCTACGACAAGGTGCCCCTGAAGAAGGGCCTGGAGGCGGCGGGCGTGCGCGTGGTGCCTCCGGGCACCGTGCGCTACGGCGCCTTCGTGGAGAAGGGCGCGGTGATGATGCCCGGCTACGTGAACATCGGCGCGCGGGTGGGCGCGGGCACCATGGTGGACACCTGGGCCACCGTGGGCTCCTGCGCGCAGGTGGGCCGCAACGTCCACCTGTCCGGCGGCGTGGGGCTGGGTGGCGTGCTCGAGCCGCCCACCGCGTCGCCGGTCATCATCGAGGACGGCGCCTTCCTGGGCAGCCGCTCCATCGTGGTGGAGGGCGTGGTGGTGGAGGAGGAGGCGGTGCTCGGCGCCAACGTGGTGCTGACCGCGTCCACGCAGATCATCGACGTCACCGGGCCCCAGGAGGTCATCCACAAGGGCCGCGTGCCGGCGCGCAGCGTGGTGATTCCGGGCATGCGGGAGAAGCAGTTCCCCGCCGGCAAATACATGGTCCCGTGCGCGCTCATCATCGGGCAGCGCAAGGCGTCCACCGACCAGAAGACCAGCCTCAACGCGGCCCTGCGGGACTTCGCCGTCGCGGTGTGAGCCTGCGACAAATCCGGCGCGGGCGGGGGCGCGTATAGGGGTTGTCGCGCGACTTGTTACGTCCGCGTCGTTCTCAGGAGAGCATGGAACACCTCGACGACATCCTCCCCGAGTGGCTGCTCGGGACCCTGGAGCCGGCCCGGCGCGACGCCGCGGCCCGGCACCTGGAGGGCTGTGAGCGCTGCCGGGCGGAGCTGGCCCGGCTGACGCCCGCGGTGGATGCGCTGGGGGCGCTCGTGGAGCCGGTGGCGCCTCCCGCCTCCGTGCTCACGCGCCTGATGGAGCGGATGGAGAGCCCCGGCCGCTTCGCCCGCTGGACCGGGAAGGTCGCCGCGTTCCTGGACGTGGCGGAGGCTCGGGCCCGCGAGCTGCTGGAGTCCATGGCGGAGCCGTCCCACTGGATGCCCGGCCCGGTGGAGGGCGTGGAGCTGATGCCGGTGGAGACGGGCCCGGCGCGCGAGGGGATGATGGCCGCCGTCGTGCGCCTCCAGCCCGGTGTCCGCTACCCGCGCCATGCGCACCTGGGCCGCGAGTGGAACCTGGTGCTGGAGGGCGGCTTCCGCGAGGACTCCGGCCATGAGGTGTGGCCCGGAGACGAGCTGGAGAAGACGGACGGCTCGCTGCACGACTTCACCGCGCTGCAGGGCCCCGCGTGCATCTGCGTCACGGTGTTGGATGGCGTGACGTCCTTCGCGGACCTGGCGGACGGCGCCTGAGGGGACGGTGTGCCGGGCACGGGCGGGGAGTATGGTGCTTCGCGCATGGCCTCCACCGACCTCGCCACCCGACTCGCCCAGACGACGCTCGAGCTGTGTCGCATTGAGAGCCCCATTGGCCACGAGGGTCCCATCGCGGACCACGTGGAAGGCTGGGCGCTGAAGCACTTCCGCCGCGAGGAGGTCTTCCGCGTCGGGCACACGCTGCTGTTGGGCTCGCTGGAGGACCCCCGGCCCACGGTGGCGCTCATCGGCCACCTGGACACGGTGCCCATGCACCCCGGGGATGTGGGCCGCGCGCCGCGCATCGAAGGGGAGCGCGTGCACGGGCTGGGCGCGTCCGACATGAAGGGCGGCGTCGCGGTGATGATGGCGCTGGCGGAGGACCTCAAGCGCGACGCGCTGCCCGTCAACGTGGCTTTCCTCCTGTACGAGCGCGAGGAGGGCGCCTACGCGGAGAGCGGCCTCATCCCCCTGTACGAGAGGCGGCCGGACCTGTCCCGCGTGAAGTTCGGCATCGCCATGGAGCCCACGGACGGCGTGGTGCAGGTGGGCTGCGTCGGCAGCATGCAGGTGACCGTCCGCTTCACGGGGCGCAGCGCGCACTCCGCGCGGCCGTGGCAGGGGGAGAACGCCATCCACAAGGCGGGGCCGCTGCTCACGGAGCTCCTGGGCCGCGAGCGCGTGGAGGTAAACGTCGCGGGCTTCCCCTTCTATGAAGTCATCAGCGCCACGCTGGCCAAGGGCGGCCGGGCGCGCAACGTGGTGCCGGAGGCGTTCGAGCTGAACCTCAACTACCGCTTCGCGCCGGGCAAGAGCGTGGCGCAGGCGAAGGAGGACGTGCTGGCGCTGGTGGCGGGCCGCGCGGAGGTGGAGTTCACGGACGCGTCGCCCAGCGGGCCGGTGGCCGCGGGCAACCCGCTGTTCCAGCGGCTGATGTCGCTCACGGGGCTGCCCGCCGCGTCGAAGCAGGCGTGGACGGACGTGGCCCGCTTCGGCGAGTGGGGCGTGGACGCGGTGAACTTCGGACCCGGTGAGACGGCGCAGGCGCACCAGCTCCACGAGAGCGCGCCCATCCCTCCGCTGGCCGTGGCGTACGAGAAGCTGGCCGCGTTCCTGAAGGGCGCGGCTTGAGCGGTCCGCGCGGCGCGTGCGCTCCGGAGCCGGATTTTCGGCCTCGCGCGTGAGCGCATTCGTCAGCTGGCGTGCATCTGCTCGGGGGGGCATGCGTGCACTTCCGGCGGTTGCGCTTACCCTTGCAGGGTCGTCACCCTGGAGGTTGTTGATGCACGCCGAGTCGAACATGCAGGACCCGAACGAGACCCCGTCGTCCAACACGATGCTGCCGGTCGGTGAGGCCACGCCGGCGCGCCGCCGCTCCTCCGGTGCGCGCAAGGGCGCCCGCAAGGCGTCGTCCCGCCGCACGGGGGCCGCGAAGAAGGCGACCTCCAAGCGCACCACCGCGAAGAAGGCCGCGGGCAAGCGCACCGCGAAGAAGGCCGCTGGCAAGCGCGGCACGGCGAAGCGCGGCGCCGCGAAGAAGGCCACCGCCAGGCGCGGCGCCCGCAAGGCTCCGGCCCGTCGCGCCGCCGCCGGCCGCACCGCGCGCAAGACGTCCGCTCGCGGCACGTCCACGCGCAAGACGTCCGCTCGCAAGAGCTCCGCGCGCCGTTCCACGCGCCGCTAGCAGGTCACGCGAGGGTCACGCGGGGAGGCGAACGTCGCTCGACGGAATGCGCCCCCCGCGGGAGGTCTCCTTCCTTCTCAACGACTGATCCAGGAGGGTCATCCCCCATCCCCGCGAACCCTTATCTGCGGGATTAATCAACTTTTGCCGCTCAAACGGGCATCCGTGGTGTTGCCCACTGGACGACAGTACAAGCCCCTGGGGATCAACGAGGGGCGAGCATGTCCAAGGGGAAGCAGAAGCAACCGTTCCAGTTGCCGGATTTCTACGTGCCGTGGCCGGCGCGCCTGAACCCGAACCTGGAATCGGCCCGCGCGCACACCAAGGCGTGGTCGTACCAGATGGGCATCCTGGGTCCACCCCGGGATGGTACGGACCGCGAGGTCTGGTCCGAGCGCCGCTTCGACGGCATGGACTACGCGCTGCTCTGTGCGTACACGCACCCGGAGGCGCCGGGCCCGGAGTTGGATCTCATCACGGACTGGTACGTCTGGGTCTTCTACTTCGACGACCACTTCCTGGAGGTCTTCAAGTACTCGCGCGACGTGAAGGGCGGCCAGGCCTACCTGGACCGGCTGCCGCTGTTCATGCCGCTGGACATGTCCCCGCCGCCGGAGCCGGTCAACCCGGTGGAGCGCGCGCTCTGGGACCTGTGGCAGCGCACCGTGCCCTCCATGTCCATGGACTGGCGCAAGCGCTTCTTCGAGAACACCAAGCACCTGCTCGATGAGTCGATGTGGGAGATCGAGAACATCAGCGAGGCGCGCGTCTCCAACCCCATCGAGTACATCGAGATGCGCCGCAAGGTGGGCGGCGCGCCCTGGTCGTCCGACCTGGTGGAGCACGCCGTCGCCGCGGAGATTCCGGACCGCGTCGTGAGAAGCCGGCCGATGCGCGTCTTCAAGGACACGTTCTCGGACGCGGTGCACCTGCGCAACGACCTGTTCTCCTACGAGCGCGAGCTGGAGGAGGGCGAGCTCTCCAACGGCGTGCTGGTGGTGGAGAAGTTCCTCGACTGTGACACCCAGCGCGCGGCGGAGCTGGTCAACGACCTGCTCACGTCGCGGCTCCAGCAGTTCGAGACCACGTTCGCCACGGAGCTGCCGTGGCTGTTCGCGGAGTACGGGCTCAACCCGGTGGAGCAGGCGCAGGTGCTCACGTACCTGCGCGGCCTGCAGGACTGGCAGTCCGGCGGCCACGAGTGGCACATGCGCTCCAACCGCTACATGAACCAGCACTCGGAGGAGCGGCCGGCGCTGTCCATCCCCGTGCCCTCCGGTCTGGGCACCTCCGCGCTGCGGATTCCGCTGACGCCCGGCGGGCTGGGGCTGGGGCCTCGCTCCCGCTCCCTGAGCCACGTGCCCCGCCAGTACGTGGGCCCCACGAAGCTGCCGAAGTTCTACATGCCGTACAGCACGTACCAGAGCCCCCACCTGGACCGCGCGCGCAAGAACTCCAAGGAGTGGGCGCGGCGCGTGGGCATGCTGGAGGTGGTGCCCGTGGTGGGGTTCTACGTCTGGGACGACCACAAGTTCGACGCGGCGGACGTGGCGCTCTGCGGCGCGTACATCCACCCGGACGCGACCCCGGAGCAGCTGGACCTGACGGCGTGCTGGCTCGTCTGGGGCACCTATGCGGACGACTACTTCCCCATGCTCTACGCGAACACGCGGGACATGGCGGGCGCGAAGATGTTCACCGCGCGGCTGGGCCAGTTCATGCCGGATGACGTGGAGGCCGCCAGCGCCGCGGTGCCCACCAACCCGGTGGAGCTGGGCCTGGTGGACCTGTGGAAGCGCACCGCCGGCCCGCTGTCGCCGCGCGGCCGCATGCTGTTCCGCAAGGCCATCCAGGACATGACGGACAGCTGGGTGTGGGAGCTGAACAACCAGCTCACCCACCGCGTGCCGGACCCCGTGGACTACGTGGAGATGCGCCGCAAGACGTTCGGCTCGGACCTCACCATGAGCCTGTCGCGCCTCTCCAAGGGCGACGCGGTGCCGGAGGACGTCTTCAACACCCGCACGCTGCGCGGGCTGGAGAACTCCGCCGCGGACTACGCCTGCTTCGTCAACGACCTCTTCTCCTACCAGAAGGAGATCCAGTTCGAGGGCGAGCTCAACAACTGCGTGCTCGTGGTCCAGAAGTTCCTGGACGTGGACAAGGACGAGGCCGTCCTCACGGTCAACGCGCTGATGACCGCGCGCATGAAGCAGTTCGAGCACCTGGTGGCCAAGGAGCTGCCGGTGGTCATCCGCACCTTCGACCTGGATGCGAAGGCGCAGGAGAAGCTGAACAAGTACGTGGAGCAGCTCCAGCAGTGGATGGCGGGCATCCCCCGGTGGCACGCGGAGGTGGCCCGTTACACCGAGAAGGAGCTCATCCACGACGCGGCGCCGAAGCTCAAGGCGGGGAGCGTCTCCCGCCTGGGCACCTCCGCGATGCGCGTCGCCGAGCTGTTCCGCGCCGGCAGGTCCTGAGTTCAACCGCAGTCCGAAGCCTTTTCGATTCTTCAACCTGCAGAAGGGTGACCCATGTCCAACGACACCAAGAAGTTCGACGACAACAACCAGAGCCTTGGCACGCAGGCGGCGCGTCAGCTGGCGACGACGACCAAGTCCGAGCCGCAGATGCAGGGCATCTCCTCGCGGACGCTGCTCAAGCTGCTGCCGTGGGTGCAGGTGTCCGGCGGTACGTACCGCGTCAACCGCCGCATGACCTACGCGGTGGGCGACGGCCGCGTCACCTTCACCAGCACCGGCGCCAAGGTGCAGGTGATTCCCCAGGAGCTGGGCGAGCTGCCCCTGCTGCGCGGCTATGAAGACGTGGACGCGCTCACCGCGCTGGCCAACCGCTTCGAGCAGAAGGAGTACAAGGCCGGTGAGGTCATCACCGAGGCCGGCAAGGAAGCGGACTCCATCGTCCTCATCGCCCACGGCAAGGTGAACCGCATCGGCACCGGCAAGTACGGCGAGCCGCTGGTGCTGGAGACGCTGGCGGACGGCGACCACTACAGCTACCAGGCGCTGCTGGAGTCGCAGGACTACTGGCAGTTCACGGCGAAGGCCGTGACGCCCGTCATCGCGCTCGTCCTCCAGCAGTCCGCCTTCGAGGCGGTCGTGGCGCAGGTGCCGTCGCTGCAGAAGCACATCGAGAACTTCAAGGCCCGCTCCAAGAAGAAGCAGGACACCTCCGGCCAGAAGGCCATCGAGCTGGCCGCCGGCCACCACGGCGAGCCCGTGCTGCCCGGCACCTTCGTGGACTACGAGACGCACCCGCGCGAGTACGAGCTGGCCGTCGCGCAGACCGTGCTGCAGATCCACACGCGCGTCGCGGACCTCTTCAACGACCCCATGAACCAGACCCAGCAGCAGCTGCGTCTGACGGTGGAGGCGCTGAAGGAGCGCAAGGAGCACGAGCTCATCAACAACCGTGAGTTCGGCCTGCTGCACAACGCGGACCTGAAGCAGCGCATCCACACCCGCTCCGGCGCGCCGACGCCGGACGACATGGACGAGCTCCTGGCCACGGTGTGGAAGGAGCCGTCGTTCTTCCTGGCCCACCCGCGCGCCATCGCCGCGTTCGGGCAGGAGTGCAACAAGCGGGGCATCTACCCCACCAGCACCGACATGAACGGGACCATGGTGCCCGCGTGGCGCGGCATCCCCATCGTGTCCTGCAACAAGCTGCCCATCAGCGAGTCGCGCACCACGTCCATCATGCTGATGCGCGCGGGTGAGAAGAACCAGGGCGTCGTCGGCCTGCACCAGGCGGGCATCCCGGATGAGATCGAGCCCAGCCTCAACGTCCGGTTCATGGGCATCAACGAGAAGGCCATCATGAACTACCTGGTGACGGCGTACTTCTCCGCGGCGGTGCTGACGCCGGACGCGCTGGGCATCCTGGAGAGCGTGGAGCTGGGCCGCTCGTAGTTCTTCGTCCGCACGTAACGGGAAGGTTCTTCCATGACGACTTCACAGAAGGACGTAGCGGCGCACGAGGGCACCACCCTCAGCACGGCGGGTGCGCGCCAGCTCGCGACGACGACGAAGACGCAGCCGGTGATGCAGGGCATCTCGCCCCGCTACCTGCTGAGCATCCTGCCCTGGGTGCAGGTGTCCGGCGGCACGTACCGCGTGAACCGGCGGCTGACGTACACCGTGGGCGACGACCGGCTGAACTTCAGCAACATCGGCGCCAAGGTGGAGATCATCCCCCAGGAGCTGCTCAAGCTGCCGCTGATGCGGGGCTTCCAGGACGTGGATGACCTGCTCATCCGCACCCTGGCGGGCCGCTTCACCCAGCAGCACTACAGGGCGGGCGACACCATCGTGGAGGCGGGCAAGTCCGCCGAGCACGTCTACCTGCTGGCGCACGGCAAGGCGCAGAAGCTGACGGCCGGCAAGTACGGCGACCCCGTCGTGCTGGACACGCTGGCGGACGGCGACCACTTCGGTGACCAGGCGGTGGTGGAGTCGAACGACGTGTGGCCCTTCACCGTCAAGGCCGTCACGGCCTGCACGGTGATGGCGCTGCCGCAGGGCGTGTTCGAGTCCCTCATCGCCCAGTCGCCGGTGCTGAAGGCGCACGTGGAGCGCTACCGGGCCAACCTCAAGAAGCCCCAGGACAAGGCGGGGCAGGCCGCCATCGCGCTGGCCGCCGGCCACCACGGCGAGCCCGTGCTGCCCGGCACCTTCGTGGACTACGAGCTGAAGCCGCGCGAGTACGAGCTGAGCGTGGCGCAGACCATCCTGCGCGTGCACACCCGCGTGTCGGACATCTTCAACGACCCGATGAACCAGACCGCGGAGCAGCTGCGGCTGACCATCGAGGCGCTGAAGGAGCGCAAGGAGTGGGAGCTCATCAACAACCCGGAGTTCGGCTTGCTGCACAACGCCGACCTCAAGCAGCGCATCAACACCCGCTCGGGCCCGCCGACGCCGGACGACATGGATGAGCTGCTGACGCGCCGCCGCAAGACGCGCTACTTCCTGGCCCACCCGCGTGCCATCGCGGCGTTCGGCCGGGAGTGCAACAAGCGCGGCCTGTACCCGACGGTGGTGGACGTGGGCGGGGCGAAGTTCCAGGCGTGGCGCGGGGTGCCCATCCTCCCGTGCGACAAGCTGCCCATCAGCCGGGAGAACACCACCTCCATCATCGCCATGCGCATCGGTCAGGACGACCAGGGCGTGGTGGGCCTGCACAACGCGGGCATCCCCGACGAGGTGGAGCCGAGCCTCACCGTGAAGCGCATGGCCGTCAACGACCAGGCCATGACGAACTACCTGGTGAGCACCTACTACTCCGCCGCCGTGCTCGTCCCAGACGCGCTGGGCGTGCTGGAGAACGTGGCGCTCGGCGGCTGAGACGTCTTTCGCCGCGGGACATGGACGGGCCCGGTGCCTTCAGCGCGCCGGGCCCGTTTGTCTTTAGCGGCACCGGGCGAAGTACCAGCGCAGCTGCACCTGGCCTCGGAGCACCGGGCCATCGTCCGTGTCCGCGCCGGGCGCCGTGGTGAGCGAGGCGAGGGCGCTGGTGCAGCCGGGCAGCGTCACGTCGATGGCGGCGCCCGGGTGGAAGCGATTGTCGGTGCCGTCGAAGGCCAGCTCCGCGCGGAAGTCCGCCACGGAGGTCTTCCGCTGCACGCCCAGGCCGGTGCGCAGCGCCCTGCCGTCCCGGAACAGGTCCAGCGCCTGCATCGTCGCGAGCGCGTCGAAGCGCCGGCCGAGCGAGGCCTGACCGGTCAGCCAGAACGTGTGCCGCGTGTCGCGGAGCCCGTCGCCCGTGAGCACGCCGCCTTCCGTGCGGGCGGAGACGCCCCAGCCGGCGGAGATCTGGATGTCTCCGCTCCGGGAGCGCATCTCCCGTTCGGCCTGGCCGAAGATGGCGGACAGGTCCACGCCCCGCCCGGACACATCCTCGTCCGAGTCCGCGGGCGGCGGCACGCCGTGGCGCTCCAGCTCCTCCTCGACCCGCTCGGGCAGGGGGGAGTTGAGCACGGGGTCATGCGGATCATGGAACGTCGTCCGGAGCCCGAGTCCCACGCGCCATGCGCCCGTGCCGTCCAGGTCCGGCAGCATGGCCGCGGACACCGTCGTCTTCGTCAGCACCCGCATCAGCCGGCCCGTCAGCGAGTTCGAGCGGTAGCCCGACAGGCTCCGGACGCCGCCGCCGAAGAGGAAGTAGGGCGCGACGTCCAGGCTGAGCCCCGGGCGGAACGCTTCCGGCGACGCCGATGCCAGGACCGTGGCCATCACCGGCTTGGGCGCCGCGCCGAGCAGCACGCGCAGGGGCGCTTCGTCCATGGCGACCAGGGCCGGGGACTCCGGCACGTCCACGTCGAGCACGTAGCGGTAGAGGTTGATGGTGTCGCTGTCTCGCGCGCTCGCCGCTCCTGGGGCGAGCAGGGCGCCCACCACCGACAGGCTGGCGAGCCTGCTCACGCGAGTTCCAGCCCGCGGAGATAGTCATTGGCGAAGGCCGCGCGCAGCTCCGGCGTGGTGAGCAGGGTCTGGCGCGCGGCGAGCCAGGCGTCCACGCGTGCCTCGCCGTACAGGCTTCGCACCGCCGGGCCGTCCAACTCGTGGAACTTGCCCCAGTGGTACGTGTGGGGGATGGAGGATTCGGCGAGCTGCTGCCAGACGCGGCGGTTGTAGGACCTCGTGCGGGTGGACGCAGCCCCGTCGATGTCGAGGACGCACGTCATGGGCGCGTGCTGGGTGAACGCCAGCGGGGCCCGGGAGGGCAGGGCGTAGCGCACCCCGAACAGCCCGGGGAACGCATGCGTGCGATTGATGGCGAGGGCCAGCTCCACCGTCTCGCGCACCCGGCCGAGCGGCACGCCCACCGCGCTGCCCCAGGCCTTGCCCCGGGTGGTCGTGTCGGTGAACAGCTCGCCGTGCGTCCCGCAGACGTTTTCGTATTCCGGGTAGAAGCGATCCATCAGCCGCGCCAGCAGGGGGATGGTCAGCTCCGAGACCATGTCCGTCAGCACGCCGACGATTTCGAGCGCGCTGTCCCCCTGCGTCAGCTTGCTGCCGGGGCTGGGCGGGCTCGAGCCTTCCGGACACCGCGCATGCTTGTACATCACCGTGACGAAGACCCCCCGCTCCATGTCGTTGGGGTTGATGACCGCCGTGAAGTGATAGGGCTTGAGCCCCTGCGGTCCCGGCAGCGTGATGCCGGAGAAGTCCAGCTGGTCGAGCGCGCGCCAGAGCCCGTCATCGAGCGGCATCCGCCGGCGGTACGCCTGGAGGTAGTAGAGGTCCACCACCTCCATGAGGACGCCGTGCACGAGGCCGAAGCCGCCCAGGCCCACCAGGGCGGCGTTGAAGAGGGCGTCATCCCGGATGAGCTCCGCGCCCAGCTTCTGGGGAATCTCGTCGTGGATGACCGGCGCGGTGGCCCGCTCCAGCCACACGTGCCGGTCCGGTGAGACGACGACGTGCAGGCCCACCACGAAGTCCTGCATGGCGCCGGTCTCCAGGTTGGAGCCATGCGTGCCCGTCCCGATGGCCCCGGCGATGGTCTGCCCATTGCTGGCGCCCGAGGTGGTCAGCGACTTGCCAATGCTCTTCAGGAAGTGGCTCAGCTCCGCGACGGAGACACCACACTGCGCGAAGAGGAGGTCCTCCCTCCGGCCTGGATAGGCGGGATGGGTGCGGGGCGCGGGGAAGAGGTAGTTCAGCGGCCGGGTGTTGACGAGGATGCCGCTGGTGGCGGGCGCCTTGGTGAAGGACCAGCCGCCCCCCAGGCCGCGGATCTCCAGGCGCCCGGTGAGCGCGCGCTGGATGAGCCCCTGCAGGCCCACGGTGGTGTCGATGTAGCCCGGCACCGTGGAGTGGGAGGCATCCGCGTTCCAGACGTCCACCAGCAGCTCCAGCTTCTGGGTGTAGCTCTGGTGCCAGTTCTGCCAGCGCTTCTGGCTGCTCTCATGGATGACAGGCGGCATGGCTACCGCACCCCGAGGTCGCCAGGCGTGGGCTGGGCCTTGGCGCAGCGCCACTCCACCCGCTGCGGCATGGCGAGGCCGAGCGTCAGCACGCTGATGAGCGCGAAGCCCACGTTGGTGCTCTGGGTGACCTCCGCGAGCGCCTGGCCCTGGCAGTTGTCCACCCGGGGCCGCTCCTGGACGAGCCCCCAGCCCAGGGACCAGAGGACCTCGCCCTGCGGTTCGGTGGCGCTGGCCCCGGCGGCGCCGGGCGCCTGGACGCGGTAGTGCGCACAGGCCGAGCTCAACCCCAGACACAGCAACGCCGCCGCACGCTTGGACATGCTCGAGCATGGGCCCGCCGGAGGGGGGGGACCATGCGGTCGGCGGTCGCGGAGGTGTGTCTGGCACTTCACGCACACGCGCCACCGTCATGCGTGTAGGGTGGCCCACGTGCTCTTCGCATCCCGCACCGTACTGGCCGTGACCCTCGGGATTGCCATCGGTGTGGCGGTCGGTCTCGGCGGCTTCACCTTCGCGTACGCGAAGGGCTCGTCCTACCTGCGGGACGACCCTGCCGCCTGTGCCAACTGCCACATCATGAACGAGCAGTACGACGGCTGGCGCAAGAGCAGCCACCACGCGGTGGCCACCTGCAACGACTGCCACACGCCCGCGGGCCTTGTTCCCAAGTACTACACGAAGGCGAGCAACGGCTTCTGGCACTCGTTCTACTTCACCACCGGCACCTTCCCCGACCCCATCCGCCTGCGTCCGGGCAACCGCGTGGTGACGGAGAACGCGTGCCGCAAGTGCCATGCCTCCATCGTGGAGGCCATCGAGACGCCCCCCACGGGTCATGGGCAGGTGGCGCCCGGCGAGCAGCTCCAGTGCCTCACCTGCCACAACTCCGTGGGTCACCCCGAAGGGTCGGGGAACCCCGAGTTCATCCGTAAGGAGATTGCACGATGACCGAGCCCGAGAAGGCTCCGGAGAAGCGCCGGCTGTTCAGCGGCATCAAGCTCGTGGTGGCGGTCGCGGTGGTGGCGGCGCTGGCCTCGGCGGGCGTCACCGCCCTCCTGGTCAACATCATGGAGCGCAAGCAGGAGGCGAAGAACCCCTTCTACCGGGTGGTGGAGCTCGACGACACCATCACGGACCCCGCCGTGTGGGGGAAGAACTTCCCGCTCCAGTACGACGGCTACAAGCGCACGGTGGACCAGAAGCGCACCCGCTACGGCGGCAGCGAGGCGGTGGCGCGCACGCCCACCCAGGCGGATCCGCGCTCGGTGGTGGCGCAGAGCCGGCTGGAGGAGGACCCCCGCCTGGTCACCATGTGGAGCGGCTACGCCTTCGCCACCGACTTCCGCGAGGAGCGCGGCCACGCGCACATGCTGGAGGATCAGGTCTTCACCGAGCGGCAGCAGGTGACGCAGCAGCCGGGCACCTGCATCCACTGCCACGGCAGCGTGTACGTGCCCTACAAGAAGCTGGGCGACGGGGACCTCATCAAGGGCTTTGAAAAGATGAACCAGATGCCCTTCGCCGAGGCGCGCAAGCTCGTGGAGCACCCGGTGTCCTGCATCGACTGCCACGACCCCACCACCATGCAGCTGCGCGTCACGCGCCCCGGCTTCATCGAGGGCATCGCCGCGCTCAAGGCCAGCCAGGGCGTGCCGGACTTCAAGGTGAACGAGGACGCCACCCGCCAGGAGATGCGCACGTACGTGTGCGGGCAGTGCCACGTCGAGTACTACTTCAAGGGCAAGGAGAAGCGCCTCACGTACCCCTGGGCCAAGGGCATCAACATCGATCAGATCATGGCCTACTACGACGAGGACGGGCACGCCGACTGGACCCACGCCCTCACCGGCGCGAAGGTCCTCAAGGCGCAGCACCCTGAGTTCGAGATGTACAACCAGGGCATCCACGCGAAGAGCGGCGTGGCGTGCGCGGACTGCCACATGCCCTACCAGCGCGAGGGGGCGATGAAGATCAGCGACCACCACGTGCGCAGCCCGCTGCTCAACATCAACCGCGCCTGTCAGACGTGCCACAAGTGGAGCGAGGCGGAGCTGCTCAACCGGGCGGAGACCATCCAGACGCGCACCTTCCAGACGCGCAACATCGCCATGGACGCGCTGGTGGACCTCATCCACGACCTTGAGAACGCGAAGAAGGCGGGAGCGCCCGAGGAGTCCCTGGCCAAGGCGCGCGACCTGCAGAAGCGCGCCCAGTTCTACCTGGACTTCGTGGAGGCGGAGAACTCCATGGGCTTCCACGCGGACCAGGAGGCGGTGCGCATCCTGAGCAACTCCATCAACTTCTCACGCCTGGGCCAGAACGCGCTGCGCCCTGGCGGAGGGGCCTCCACCGCCCCGGACCAGCGGCCCGCAGGAGCGCCCACCCCCGGAAGTGCGGGCGCTCCGCAGGGCTCGAAGTAGGCGCTCAGTACTTCACGCGCAGCAGGAAGACGTCGCCGCGCGTGGGCTTGAACTTGTCCACGCCGAAGTCGGTGACGCGGTCGGTGTAGCCGTACAGCACCGCGTCGCCGTCCGGCATCAACGTCACCGCCGGCACCGCCTCCACGCCGTACAGCTCGCCGCGCGCTTCGGGCGCGGTGCCCAGGAAGAGGCGCGAGGCCAGCGGCTGTCCCGTGGGGTCGAAGCGCTGGGTGAAGAGCTGCGCGGACCCCAGGCCGTCCGTGCCCGAGGCGCCGTTCTCCAGCCATGAGTACGTGTAGCCCACCACCAGCACCTCGCCGGTGGAGTGGATGGCCACGCCCTGCACGGACGCGTCCACGCCCAGGTCGCGCGCCCAGCGCTCGGTGCCGTCCGCGCCCGTCACCACCACGAAGGGGCTGGGGCTGGAGGCGCCCTTCAGCGACGCGCCCGCCCAGGAGAAGCTGCCCTGGAAGTCGCCGCCCGCCACCACGTCCCCGGCGGTGTCGCGGCTCACGTCCCGGACGCTGCCCTTCACGCCGGGCCGCACCTTCGCCCAGCCGAGCGCGCCGTCCTGCCGGTACAGCGCCACGAACGGGCTGCCTGAGCCGGAGCCCTGCGTGACGTTGGTGCCGAAGCGCACGGTGCCCGTGTAGCGCCCCGCCACCGCCACGCTGCCGTCCGCGCCGGGGGCCAGGGACAGGGGCTCGGCGCCCGCGCCCTCGGACTCCGCGCCGCCCACGGCGAAGGCGCGCTCCGCGGTGCCGTCCGCCGTGAACACCGCCACGCCGGCCGAGGCCCCCTTCACCCCGTTGCCCAGGTCCACGGAGCCCGGCGCGGTATAGGCCACGTACAGCCTTCCTTCCGCGTCCGCCGCCACGTCCTTCACCGTCAGCTCGCCGGGCACCCGGTGCGCCCAGAGCGTCGCGCCGTCCGCGGACAGCCTCGCGACGATGGCGCCGTTGCTGAGCTTGCCCGTGCCCAGGTCCACCGTGCCCTGGATGTTGCCGGCCAGGAGCATGCCGCCCGCGCCATCCGCCGCCACGCGGACGCGCACGTCGGCGCGCAGCTCCACGGGCGTGGGCTCCACGCGCACGTCGTACGCGTGGGTCCACAGCGTCTGCCCCGCGCCGGAGCGCCGCGTGAGGACCAGGTCCACGGCGTCATCCGTGGGCGTGCGCGCGTCCAGGTCGTCGTAGCCGTGCACGGCGGCGGTGAAGAAGTCGCCCGTGGTGGCGTCCACCGCCAGGTCCAGCGCCAGGTCGTCCTGCGCGGCGCCCTCCTTCGCGAACCACAGCGTGGCCCCCGAGGCGGGCGGCACGACGTCCGGCTCCTTCACCGGAGGCGGCTGTGTCTGCGGGTTCTCATTGCCCGGCGGCGTCTGCGTGCCGCTGCCCGGGGGGGGAAGCTCGCCCGGGATTGAAGGCTGCTCATCGGGTGGGCACCCCACCTTCGAATCCTGGCAGGTGTCCGGATCAGGCTTCTCAGCCCCACCTCCGCACCCCCACCCTCCGCCAACCGCGAATCCCAGCACCGTCGCTCCAACGACAGTCCGGCGCCACCCCCGCCCCAGATACATGGAATCCCCTCCGTGTACGGCAGGGTTCGCATGCCATCCCACCCCGGCAAATACGGCACGGAAGGTTGCTCGGCCGCCCGCTGCCGGACGGCGCATGTCTCGCGTGGGTGGGCCTCGCGACGCCGTGGGTGGGGGACGCGAGCACCCACGAAGGTCCTCGCGTTTACCCACGCGGCGCAAAGCCAGACACTACCGCCAGAAGCCGATGGAGACGCCCCAGTTGGAGTAGCGGCTCGCCAGGTCGAACGACGCGGTGATGGACCAGTCCTCCCAGTAGCGCAGCACGAACAGCTCGAAGCCGCCGGTGAGGTGCGGCCGGGGGTTCCGGTCCCGGAAGGGGGACGGCTCCAGCCACGTGCCCGCGCGCAGGCGCAAGAGGCCCGGGAAGGTGTCCCATTCGGCGCCCAGGCGCGGCTGGAAGGTGGCGGTGTCGCCCACGGGCTGGGGCTCCGTGGTGGTGGCGAGCGCGCGCGACGCCACCGCGTTGCTCACGCTGGAGATGAGGTCCACCTGCGCGGTGATGAGCCACCGGCCCGCCAGTGCGTCGCGGGGCTCCTCCTCCGGCACCGGCAGTGCGTCCCCGTCCACCTGGAGCTGCCGCCGGGCGGCGGGGGACAGCCGGTTGTAGCGGTGCGCGCCCTCGCCCAGCCGCCAGCTGGCGCCCAGGGACAGCACCGCGGGGGACACCACGGCCGCGTAGATGCGGCGGCCCGCGATGAAGGGGCTCTGGTCGTCGTCGCGGCGCCAGCCCGCCACCACCTCCGGGCGCACCGCCACGCCAATGCGGTAGGGCCGCCCGTGCGGACGGAAGAGCATGTCCACCGCCACGCCGGTGTCGCCGTAGCGCCAGGACTGGTCGCCCAGCTCACTGAAGCTGGCCTGCGCGGAGAAGATGCCCAGGGACAGGATGAAGTCGTCCTGGCCGAAGGCGATGGAGCCCGCGAGCGTGGACTGGGTGAGGGAGACGCGCAGCTTCTCGCCCTCGCCCCGGCAGCCCTGGGTGAGGCAGTAGCCCGTGCGGCTGTTGCGCCACAGGAAGCCGATGCCGAAGCGCTTGTATTGCAACATCAGCGCGCCCAGGAGCTGGCGGCTGTCCACGGATTCGTCGGCCAGGCCGTCGTTGTCCACGTCCCGGCGCTTGGTGCCGGTGAAGGGCAGGTCCAGCCAGGACAGGGTGACGCCCAGGTCCCAGTCGCGCTCCAGTGACGGGCTGCGCTGGGCCAGGGCGGCCAGGTTGCTGGACACGCCCGCGGCGCCCTCCGCGATGCCCACGTAGGCGCCGCCCAGGCCCACCACGCGCGCCGACCCCAGCAGCGCCCCAGAGTTGAAATACAGACGTTCCGGACGGGGCTCCGTGGGAGCGTCGTCCTGGGCCAGGGCCGGGAGCGCGGTGAAACACACCGCGCACGCCAGGGCCGCCAGGGTGCCGCGCACGCCGTGAATCACCGGACGGCGGCCCCTTCGCCGAAGAGGCGGTCCGCCTCCGCCGCCAGGGCGGTGTCGCGGGCCGTGAGGCCGCCCGCGTCGTGCGTCACCAGCGCCAGCGTCACCTTGCGCCACCGGATGTCGATGTCCGGGTGGTGGTCCGCGGCCTCCGCGGCCTTCGCCACGCGCTCCACGAAGGCGATGCCCTCCAGGAACGAGGGCGCTTCGTAGGTGCGGCGGATCATCCCGCCCTCGTGCTTCCAGGCGGGGTGCTGGGTGAGGAAGGTCTGGAGCGCATCCGGGGAGAGCAACGTGCGGTCGTAGGCCATGGCGGCCGTTCTACCCGCTCCCCCGCCCGATGGAAGCCCCGGCGCGTTCAATGCGCCGGGCTCCAGTGTCTCATTTCACGCGCGCGAAACCGCCAGCTTCCACTTTTCCAGGTGGCGCGCGCGCACCTCCGGCTTCATCTTCGGCTTGAAGGTCTTGTCCGCCTTCCACGCGCGGCGGATGGCGTCCGGGCTGGTCCACACGCCCGCGCCCAGGCCGCCCAGGAAGGCCGCGCCCAGGGACGTGGTCTCCAGGTTGCGCGGGCGGACCACCGGCACGCCCAAGAGGTCCGCCTGGTACTGCATGAGCAGGTTGTTGGCCGCGGCGCCGCCGTCCGCCTTGAAGACGGGGATGTTCCGTCCGCTGTCCTTGCGCATGGCCTCCGCCAGGTCGTGGATCTGGAGGGCCACGCCCTCCAGCGTCGCGCGCGCCAGGTGGGCCACGGTGGTGGAGCGGTCGATGCCGGCGAACAGGCCGCGCGCCTCTGGGCGCCAGTGCGGCGCGCCCAGGCCCGCGAGCGCCGGGACGAAGACGACGTCGCCGGAGTCCTTCACGCTGGCGGCCAGCGCCTCCACGTCCGGGGCCTTCTTGATGACCTTGAGGCCGTCGCGCAGCCACTGCACGGCGGCGCCCGCGATGAAGGAGCTGCCCTCCAGCGCGTAGTTCGTGGTGTTGCCCAGCTTCCACGCCACGGTGGTGAGCAGCCCCGCGGTGGAGCGCACCGGCTGCGTGCCGGTGTTCATGAGCAGGAAGGCGCCGGTGCCGTAGGTGCACTTGGATTCGCCGGGCTCGAAGCACGCCTGCCCGAAGAGGGCCGCCTGCTGGTCGCCGGCCATGCCCGCGACGAGGATGCCGTCCGGCAGGCTGCGCATGCCGCGCGTGGTGCCGTACACCTCCGCGTTGCCGCGAATCTCCGGCAGGCACGCGCGCGGCACGCCCAGCAGCGAGCACAGCTCGTCATCCCAGTTGAGCGTGCGCAGGTCCATGAGCAGCGTGCGGCTGGCGTTGGACACGTCCGTGACGTGGGCGACGCCGCCGGTGAGCTTGTGGACGAGCCACGAGTCGATGGTGCCGAAGCACACGTCGCCGCGCTCGGCGCGCTTCTTCGCGCCCTTGAGGTGCTGGAAGAACCAGGTGAGCTTGGTGCCGGAGAAGTAGGGGTCCAGCACCAGGCCGGTGACTTCCCGCACGCGGGGCTCGACCCCCTGGGCCTTCAGCCGCTGACAGATGTCCGCGGTGCGGCGGTCCTGCCAGACGATGGCGCGCGCCAGGGGCTCGGAGGTTTCCCGGTCCCACAGGCCCGTGGTTTCGCGCTGGTTGGTGATGCCCACCACGGCGATGTCGCGGCCGGTGAGGCCCGCGTCCTTGAGTGCGCGGGCGATGCACCACTCGCTGGTGTTCCAGATGTCGATCAGGTCGTGCTCCACCCACGACGGCTTGGGGAAGTGCTGGGGCAGCTCCTTGTAGGAGCGGCCCACCACCTGCAACCGGGTATCGAGGATGGAGACGTGGGTCCCCGTGGTGCCCTGGTCCAGCGCCAGGACGTATTTCGCCTTCGCCATGCGTGCGGAGCCTCTTTCGTCGGCCAGTGGCCGGACACGGAAAGGGGACCCTACTCCAAGCGGAGGCGCCCGCACCCACGGCGCGTGCGGGATGTCGGGCACCGGGAGCAGTCCGTGGAACGCTCCCGTGCCCGCGTGGGGGTGCCGTGACGGCGCGCCTGACCGGGGGAAGTCCACGGTACTTCCCGGCGCTGCCGCACGCGGCGGCCCGCTCTCAGTAACTCGCGACCCGCGAGCGGTTGTTGAAGTAGCGGCGCAGGCCGTAGGCGCCCAGGCCCGCGAGAATCATCCGGCCCAGCGAGCCGCCCGCGCCGGAGGACCTGCGCCCCCGGTACCCGTAGCCAATGGGACGGCGGCCGTAGGCGCTGCGTCCGCGGTTCCAGCCACTGCCCTTGAAGACAGTCCGTTGCGACGCGCCCAGCGCGCCCAGCAGGTTGGATAGCAATGCCATGGTGTCACTCCGTGGTGAGGGGTACGGGGCCCATGCGTCCTCGACGGGGGTCGGACCCGTGAAGGACGCGCGTGCGTTGAAAGGTGGGCCTTACGCCGTGTGTCGACACCCCATGTCGAACAGGGCGCGCGAAAGCCCGTGTCCCGGGCCGGAGGGCAGGCGGGCGGGTTGGGGGCGTGACGGGCGCGGACTACGGCTGTGTCGCGGATCCGGACGCAGGGGGTTGGAGAATTCGAGTGATGGCCGCCTGCCCATCGAACGAAAGCCCTGGCCAGGTGAGGCATGGCCCACCCGGTTCCCTGCCGTGGAAGGCGTCTCCAGATTCCGGTCCAGGTGGGCGCACCTCCAGCGCCCCGGCCTCAATCACAGTCAACGCGCGGGATGCTCAGGACACACGAGATGCTCGGACTGAAGAAGGCCGTCGGGATGTCAGTGCTGGCGCTGGGCATGCTGGGCCTTTCCGGCACGGCGCTGGCGAAGGACGCTGCGGCGGCCGCCCAGGTGGCTCCGCAGATGCAGGTCATCCTGGAAGCGCACAAGTCCTTGAAGCCGGTGCTGCCGCACACCGTGTCACCGAAGGAGGCGCGCAAGGGAGTCACCGCGGCGGACGCGGTGAAGAAGACGCTGAAGGACCAGGGCAAGCCGGTGGCGCCGAAGGCGGTCGCCAAGGTGGAGGACAAGGAGTTGAAGGGGCCGGCGGGCGACATCCCGGTGCGCGTGTACACGCCGGAGGGCGTGGGTCCGTTCCCGGTGGTGGTCCACTTCCACGGCGGCGGCTTCGTGCTGGCGGACCTGGGCACGCATGACGCCAGCGCGCGTGCCCTGGCCAACCAGGCGAAGGCAGTGGTGGTGCGCGTGGAGTACCGCCATGCGCAGAAGAACCCGTACCCGGCGGCGGCTGACGCCACGGCGGCCTTCCAGTACGTGCAGAAGAACGCGAAGGAGTTCAACGGCGACGGCAGCAAGGTCGCGGCGGCCGGCGAGAGCGCGGGCGCGCACCTGGCGACGGTGGTGTCCATGCGCCAGAAGCAGGGTGGCGGCGCACTGCCGGTGTATCAATTGCTGGTGTATCCGTTCGTCAGCAATGACGTGAGCACGCCTTCGCACCAGGCGAATGGCCAGGGCAACTACCTGGGCAAGGACTGGGCGAAGAACAAGGACCCGAACGCGCTGCCCTTGAACGCGAGCAAGGCGCAGCTGAGCAGCCTGCCTCCGGCGATGGTGCTGACGGCGGAGCTGGATCCGCTCAAGGACGAGAGCCAGCAGTACGCCAAGAACCTGAAGGCCGCGGGCGTGAAGGTGGACGTGAAGAACTACGCCGGCGTGACGCATGAGTTCTTCGGCATGGCGCCGGTGCTGGACGTGGCGAAGACGGCGCAGGCGGACGCGGGCATGGCGCTGCGGAAGGCGTTCAAGGCGGCGCCAGCGGCGCAGACGGGCGTGGGCGGCTCGGGCATGACGGAGCCGGAGCCGGCGAAGGAGTAGTCGGCGGTCGCAGGCCGTAGCACGCGTGGGGGTCCGTCATCCCTGTGGGGCGGACCCCCATGTTCTTTTCAGGCGCGCGGGATGTGTCCCAGGTCGCGCAGGAAGGTCACGGTGCGGGCCATTAAAGCTCAATGTAGGTAACTGTGTGTTTTGCGTCAAGCCTGCAGAATCATTACGCCTGTCTGCTTGGTGGAAGATCGGTCGACTCTTGAGCGAGGCCTAAAAATTGATCCAGCCCCCAGTGACGCTACATTACATGCCTGTAGTGCAGTCCCATGCCACCTGCACAAGGAGAGTTCCTTGGTGCTCGGCTGGTTGGTGAGGGAGCGGCCTACTTTAGGCGGGGTGGCAAATGGTTCCGACGATGTTAACCTCCAGGTTGACAGCAGAGGCGGGAAGATGCTGAAAACCCACCTTGTCGAAGGTCTTCCAACCTCAAGGTGGGAGATCCACTTTTTGGTTCTGGAGAATGATCGGAGGCCAGTCGAGGAGTTTTTAGAGCAGTTAGAGGAAACTGAGCAGGCGGCATTCGTCGCTCGATTCACTCAAATGCTTTCTGGCCCACCGTTTACGCAGTTGAGCACATTTAAGACGTATAGCAGTATCTGGCAGGTTGCTACGCATGACTACAGAATTCTAGGGTTTAGAAGCGGAAACACGCTCGTCCTAACCAACGGATTCAAGAAGACAGGGAAGAAGACTCCGCCAGAATGTGTCGAAAAATGCCAAGAATATAAAACGCAATATTTCGATGAGAAGCAGGCGGAATAGTAACAGTTTGTTGGTTCTCAGGGGGTTGGACGCATGGCCTGGGCCGATCGAGTCAAGAGCGCAGCTTTTCAGCTTGAGGTTAAAAAGCACCGAGTCACATTGGATGTCGCCGAGCGTCTTGCCGAGGCAATGAAAGCTCGAGGAATGAAAGCCAGCCAACTGGCCGAGAAACTTGGCAAAAGTCGAGCTTGGATTTCAAAGTTTCTCCATGGCGGAAGAAACACTAGTTTCTTCACTGCCGTGGAAATTGCTGACGCGCTTGGACTTGATATCGAAGTTCGGCTCGTCGAGCGCGCATCGCTGAATCTGGTGAGTGCTGTGGAGATACGTAATATCGCGCCGAGTGGCGAAGTGATTCCGTTCACAGCTCGCAATGGACTGAAGTATGACTTCACGGCAAGTATTGGGAAGTCACAGGCGGCATGACTACAAGCACTAATGGCGGAAGCTCAACGGAAGCTTCTCCGCGCTTGGCCCTTTCGCCTGTAGTACAAAAATTGGCGCAAGCGGTGAACTTGGAGAGCGTCCGTTTGATGAAGGCGGATGCCGAGATTCTAGGCATTTCTGCTGGCGAAACTCTTTCGGAAATAAAGCTTGAAGTGTTCGCTGGTGGTGAAAGATCGCCTGATAGTCGCCAAGCACTTAGGATCTTTGCTGGCGCAAGGTTGGATTTTTTGCCTTCATCCGAATCAACAAAAGTGTTGGTTCGCCTGTCTTGTCATTTTGCGCTTGATTACAAGGTGGCCGAAGAGGCTTTGTTTGCGAGTTTGGGAGAGTCTGATATTACGGCATTTGCGACGACCAATGGCATTTACAATGCTTGGCCATATGTTCGAGAGTATTCCCAGAGCACGCTTGCTCGTATGCAGTTGAGTGGAGTGCTGTTGCCGTCATTTAATGTGGGGCGGATGTTGGCGCTCCAGGCTCAAAAGAAGTGAGTGTGTCGGTGGCTTGTTTTGGATGAGTGGGAGTCTGACTTAAGCCCATTGGGGTCGGTTGGGTTGGATATAAATCCCTGCTCCCGCAGGAAGGCCACGGTGTGGGCCACGCCGTCCGCGAGCGGGGTGGGGCGGAAGGCCAGCTCGCGCTGGGCCTTGGCCGCGTTCACGCGTGCCTCCCAACGCATGAAGGACAGCTGACCGGGGGCGACGAGCGGCGTGAAGGGGAACACGCGCGCGAGCGGCGCGGACACGCGGGCCAGGGCCTCCATCAGGAAGACGGGCGCGACGGCGGGAGGCTTGCCGGCCCCGGCGGCCTTGCTGATGGCGAGCGCGAGGTCCGCGGTGCTGACGTACTGGTCGGAGACGAGGTAGCGCTCGCCGTTGACGCCGCGCTCGGCGGCGGCGAGGTGCACGTCGGTGCAGCCGTCCACGTGGACCACGGACATGCCGCCCGGAGGGAGCAGCGGGGCCTTCTTGTTGAGCAGCTGGATGAAGAAGGAGTTGAGCCCCACGTGCACGGGGCTGGGGCCGTAGACGGCGGCCGGGTTGACGAAGACGACGTCCAGGCCCTGCTGGCGGATGGCCTCCACGGCGCGCTCGGCTTCCTGCTTGGAGCGTTCGTAGACGGTGGGCTTGGGGTGCGGATCGATGTTCGCTTCGGTCAGCTCTCCGCCCCGGGGCGCGGCGAAGACATCCATGGTGGACGTGTAGACCACGCGGCGCACCTTCGCGGCATGCGCGGCGGACAGGACGTTCACGCTGCCCTGGCGGTTCACGCGGTCGAAGATGGAGTCGTCCCGGTGCCACTGCTCCGGCATGCCCGCGGCGTGGAAGACGAGCTCCACGTCATGCAACGCGGCGGGCAGGGTGCCCGGCGACGTGACGTCACCCTGGATGAGCCGCACGGAGGAGGGGAGCAGCTTCGAGGCGCGGGCCAGGTCCCGCACGAGCGCGCGGACGGAGGCGCCCTGCTTCACGAGCCGCTGCACGATGGCGTTGCCAATGAGGCCGGTGGCCCCGGTGACGAGGACGTTCATGGGACCGGCAATCTAAGCCCCCTGGCCTCCACGCTGTACACACCGCCGCGATGGGCCGTTGCATTCTGCTCGCGCGGAAGGGACTCGCGGACACTGACCCGCTGGGGCGGCAGGGAATAGATCCAGGCGCTATCCAGATGAGAGTCTATTCCCGATGCGTCTCGCTGTTGATGATGGGGCTGGTCCTGTGTGGGTTCGGTTGCGCGGTCTGCCCTCTGGGGGTGGCCCCCTCCCCGCGGGCTCCGATCGCGGGGGCTTCGCGCCTCATGAGCTGGAGCAAGCCCCAGCGGCTCTCCGCCGGGCCGTCGCTTTCGTGGGAGCACACGCGCGCGGCGGCGGGCCCAGCCGGGAGCGCCTTCGCCGTCTTCGCGCATGTCACGACCCAGAACGCGCCCCACGACTACACGGCGCTCTACGCCAGCCGCTATGACGCCACGTCCGACACCTGGACGTCCGAGCAGCCGCTCCAATCACAACCCGGCAACCTTCTGCGGACCAGTCTGGCCGCGGATGAGCAGGGAAATGCCCTGGCCGTCTGGATTCAGCAGACCCCGGCCGGTAACACCTTCTTCGCCAGCCACTTCTCGGCGGCGACGGGCCAATGGAGCCTCGCGCTCCAGCTCACGTTCCCCGTGGACGACACACCCACCATGCGTCTGGCCATGTCGCCCACGGGCGATGCGGTCTTCGTCTGGACCACGCTCTGCAAGACGCTGTGCAGGCCCGCCGAGCACCGGGTGATGGCCATGCGCTATGCGGCGGCCAGCAACCGGTGGATCCAGCCGCCGGTGCCGCTCAACTCCGCGCGTGACACCCCGTCGCTCTGGCCCGCCGCCGCCCTCGACGCGAACGGCAGCGCGCTCGTGCAGTGGCAGCAGGCGGATGCCCGGGGGACGCAGGCCATTCATGGCAGCTCGTTCAACGCCGACAAGCTCCAGTGGTGTGGCGATTCAGTCCTGAGCCGGACGAACTACGGCGCGGCCTCGACGCCTGCCATCACCATGGACGCGTCGGGCAACGCGCTCGCCGTCTGGCCCCAGCGCTTCTCGACGCTGGCCGGCGAAGAGATGCAGGGAATCGACGCACGCCGCTACGACCGTGCGAGCAACACATGGCAGCCCGCCGAGCGCATCGACTCGCACCTCTCCGATTACGGCGGCATGTTCAACCCGTCCATCGTCGTCGCGACGAACACGGGCGATGCACTGGCCGGCTGGCTGTACATCCCCCACCCCCCGCCCCTCACCGGGGCCGCCGAGGGACGCGTGTACCTCGCGGCGAAGGAGGCCTGGGACATCCGTCCGCGCTTCGACCGCAGCGTCGACCCGAACAACCCGCGGCTCGGAGGCACCGTGCTGGGCGGATTCCCGGTGCTCGCCTCTGACCCGGCCGGTGACCAGGTCGCCCTCTGGGCCCAGTCCGACCACACGGCCTGGGCGAGCTACCTCTATGCCCCAGGCAACTTCCGGCCCCCGGAACCCCTGCGGTCCGCGCCGGGAGCTGTCGTGGGCGCCATCACGGGGGCCATGGAGCTGAATGGGCATGCGACGGCGGTGTGGCTTGAGACCGCCGCGGATGGCGACAGCCTCTGGGTCGCGCGCTACCAGTAGCAGCCGCTCGCGTCAGCGGTGCCGTGTGGCGCGGGGCTCGGGGCGGGAGCGCAGCCCGTCGAAGAACATCCCGGTGAGCCGGTGCACGCGCTTGGGGCCCGAGGCGTCCTCCGCGGCGGCGAGGGAGATGGCCATCGCCATGCACACCACGTCATCCAGGAGGACGTCGCTTCGCACCTCGCCTTCGCGCTGCGCGGCCTTCAGCAGCCGCTGGCCTTCGGCCGTCGTCGCGTCGCAGCCCGCGGTGTGGCTCTTGAGGACGATGCCCAGGGACGCCGCGAGCCCCTTGTACATGCTCGCCGAGTGCACGAGCTCCTCCAGGAAGACGCGCAGCGCCTCGAGCGCGGGCAGTGACTCCGCGCGCTCGCGGCTCTCCTTCGCGAGCAGCAGCAGCCGCTCGTCGCACGTCGCGGCGAGCAGCGCCTCCCGCGACTCGAAGTGACGGTAGAGCGTGCCGATGCCGACCTCCGCCCGCTTCGCCACGTCGTTGAGCGACGCGTCCGCGCCGCGCTCGGAGAACACGGCATGCGCCGCCGCGAGCAGCCGCTCCCGGTTGCGCCGTGCATCCGCGCGCAAGGCTCCGCCCGTCACGTCCTCCTGCGGGTTCTTTGGCTGCTTTGTCATTGCCACTTGAAAAACGGAGGATAGCTCCGCATTTAACCGGAGCAATCCTCCGCTTAGCAAGGGAAAGGCAGGACCTGATGGCGACGAAGAGCGAGACCGTGTTGGTGCTGGGAGCGACCGGACAGCAGGGCGGCGCGACGGCGCGGGCGTTGTTGAAGGACGGCTGGCGGGTCCGCGCGCTCGTGCGGGACCCGGCGAGCGCCAGGGCCCGGGAACTGGACGCGGCGGGCGTGGAGTTGGTGCGGGGGGACATGGGGGACCGCGCGTCGCTCGACCGTGCGGTCGCGGGGGCGTACGGCGTCTTCAGCATCCAGCCCAGCTCGGCACAGGCGAGCTACGGCGTCACGGACGACGACGAGGTCCGCTTCGGCACCTCCATCGCGGACGCGGCGAAGGCGGCGGGCGTAGAGCACTTCGTCTACACGTCGGTGCTGGGGCTGCGTCCCGGCACGGGTGTGGACCACTTCGAGACCAAGTGGCGCATCGAGGAGCACGTCCGGGCCAGTGGCCTTCGCGCGACCATCGTGCGGCCGGGGACCTTCATGGAGCTGCTGCTGGTGCCGGACTTCGGCCTGACGCGGGGGGCGCTCCAGTTCTTCATCCAGCCGGAGCAGCCCATGCAGTTCATCGCGGGGGAGGACATCGGCGTACTGACCGCGCGCGTGTTCGCGGAACCTCGCACGTACGTGGGGACCACGCTGGAGATGGCGGGAGACTCGCTCACCGGCAATGCGCTCGCGGAGAAGATCGGCCGGGCCACCGGGACGTCCGTCTCCTACTCTCGGTTTCCGCCAGAGGTGCTTGCGGCGAGCCCGATGCTGCGCAAGCTCGTGAAGCTGTTCGAGGATGGCTTCGTGTTCGAGAGCGCGGACATCCCGGCGCTGCGGCGGCTGGCGCCGGGGCTGCTCACGTTCGATGCGTGGCTGGAGCGCGGGGGCGCCGCGGCGATCCGGGAGCGGTTCGCGGCCTAGAACGCGACGCAGGGCTGGGAGTCGATGCGCAGCACCGACTCCTGGTCGAACTGGCTCTTGTACTCCTCGCGGATGGTTTCGATGTCCGCCGAGCGCGCCTTGCTGCCGTCGTGCAGCAGCACGATGATCTTGCTCTGCTCGTGCACCAGCTCGCCGCTTTCCAGCTGGTACTGCCCGTTGGCGTCGTACACGGTCAGACCCTCCTGGAAGCGGGGCGTGACGATCGTGTCCACGAAGGCCTGGAACTCGACCTCGCTGACGGGCTCGTTGTTCACCCGGTTCCGGCCGAAGTACAGGTCCGTCTGGTACAGCGGCTCTCCCACCTTGCAGTCCAGGCCGTCGTCACCGCCACATGCCGTGACGCCCGACCCGAACACGAGGGTCAGCCCCAGCAACAGCCGTGAGGCAACGGCGGTCATCCCTGGAAAATGCATCGCGGGTCACTCCGGGAAAGTGGGGACGGGAGCATGACCGGCTGTTTCCGTGCGTGATAGAGCGACTCCGGTACGACTCGGAGGAGTTCGCCATGACAGGAGCCATCAGCCTGGAAGCGCTGGCGGAGTACATCCAGGACGCGTTCAGGGACGTGCACGTGGACACCTCCACGCCAGACCTCTTCTTCTTCGCGGGGGACGAGCGGAAGCACCCCTTCGCGACCATCGTCACGCGGGACACCGAGTTCGACCACCACTCGGAGCTGGACCGCGACGGCGTGTTCCGGCTGAACCTGGGCGTGAGCAAGGAGAGCTTCCAGAAGCTGTTCCCGGAGCTCGATCCGAACGTGGACTTCACGGACCTGGACGTGCTCCTGCCGCACCCGGCCTATGCGCGCATGTTCTGGGTGAGCGTGCTCAACCCCAGCCACGAAACGCTCCGGCTGCTGCGCCCGTACCTGAAGGAGGCCCACGACCTCCAGGTGAAGCGGGGCGCCCGGGGCTGAGTCACGGCGTGCGGCTGCGGACGGTCTGCTCATCCCGGGGCGCGTCCGCGTACCCCGTCATCTCCAGGTAGCCGCGCCCCTGCACGGGCCGACCCTCGCGCGTGCCGTCCACGGTCACCGCGCCCTCCCAGTAGCGCACCAGCACCGGCAGCTCCTGGTCCGGCAGCTTCGGCGTCACGGTCAGCTCCAGCGACACCTTGGGAACCTGGACGCGCCAGCCCGCCGGGTACTCGCCGCCGCGCGGGCTCTTCCAGGTGCCCCGGGGCTCCAGCTTCATGTCCTCCGCGGTCAGGTGCTCGGCCTCACCCGTCTTGGGGACGTACGCGCCCGCGCTGAAGGTGTCCTTCGAGCCGTCCTTCTTGCGCAGTTGGTAGAGCATCAGCTCGCTGCCGTCGGAGAGCTGGAGCGCGAACCAGTCCCAGCCCACCTGGTCGCCGCTGAGCGCGCTGGTGCTCCACTCGCGGTCCATCCAGCTCTCGCCCTTCACCTGCACCGTCTGCCCGTCCACCGACACCGTGCCCCGCGAAGGCATGCGCGGCATCGAGTAGTAGTAGGACGCGTTGCCCCGCTCCGCGCCCTTCTGGCTCAAGCCCTTGTCGCCCTGGAGCACCGGCGGCTTGCCCTCGTCGAGCGTCAGCTCCAGCGTCACTCCGTCGCCCTGCGCGCGCAGGTGCATGGGCCACGTGCCGCCCGTTCCTTCGCTGCGCACGTCCCAGTCCTGAAGCCAGACATGGAAGGGCGCTCCGTCCGCGCCCGCCAGCCCCTGCGCCGCGCGGCTGAAGCGCTCGGTGACGTGGAACTTCCCGGCGCTCACGTCCGTCAGCGTGAAGTGCCCCATGAACACCTGCCGCGTGCCCCAGCTGGACTCGCGCTGGGGCTGCTCCGGCGACAGCGCGCTGCGGAACAGCGTGAACTGGTAGCCGAAGGCGCGCCCGTCCTGCGTCTCCAGATTTCCCGTCCAGTACCACCACTCGGTGCGGAAGTCGGGGTGGGGGCCGTGGTCCTCCGGGAAGTGGAAGGGCCGGGGCTCCATCGCGCGCGCGTAGCCCTCCGTGCCGCCATCTCCGCCCATCGCGGACGCGACCGTCATGCCGCCTGTGTTCGCGGGACCGGTGTCCTCCGTGTCCCGCAGCACCACGCCCACCGCCACGCCCAGCGCGGCGAGCACCAACACCACTCCGATGACGAGTCCCCGCCCCATGCCTCACTCCTCCCGCAACGCCATGGCCGGATTCGCGCGCGCCATGCGCCACGCCGGGTAGAGCCCCGCGAGCGCCGCCGCCACCAGCGCCAGCACCAGCGCCTGGCCCACCACGCCGGGCGCCACCACCAGCTGCAACGTCCACCCGAACGAGCGCTGGTTGATGACGTGCACCAGCACATAGGCCAACGCCAATCCCAGCGGCACGGAGAACAACCCCGCGAGCAGGCCCAGCAGGCCCGTCTGCAACGACACCATGCCCCACAGCTGTCCAGGCGTGAGCCCCGTCGCGCGCAGCACCGCGAACTCGCGCGCACGCTCCAGCTGCAGCGACATCAGCGCGCTCAGCACGCCCACGAACGCGACGCCAATGGCCAGCAAGCGCAGCACCTGCGTGATGGTGAAGGTCCGGTCGAACACCTCCATCGACGCCTGCCGCAGCGCCCGGTTCGCGCGCACGTTCAAGGCCTGCTCACCGCCCGCGCGGTCGCGCACGCGGGCCACCAGCTCGTCCACGTCCTGTCCGGGGGCGGCGAAGAGGGACAGGCCGGACACGCCCCGGTCCTCGTACCAGTGCTCATACGTGGCACGCGGCATCAGCACCGTCCCCACGTCCGAGCCATAGTCGAAGTAGACGCCCGCCACGCGGAAGTCGTGCGGCCCCTTGTCGGTGGCCACGCGCAGCGTGTCGCCCGCGTGCACGCCCCGGTGGAACGCGAAGGGCTCCGACACGATGAGCGCATCCGTTGATGCGTCCAGTTGCCGCCACACGTCCTCCGCGCGCCCCTCCTTGAAGCGATACGTCCGCTCGTGGCCCTTCGCGAAGTCCACTGCCAGGAGGTCCGTGTCCACGTCGTTGATGCGCACGTGGATGACCCGGATGGAGCCGCTCGCCTCGACACCCGGCGTGGACCGCAGCTTCTCCGCGAGCCCCGGCACCAGCGACGAATCTCCGCGCCGCGCCACCAGTGACGGCGGCGACACGAACACGTCCGCCTGCAACGCGGACTCCAGCCACGCAGCCACCGTGCCTCGGAAGCTGGACACCATCAGGCCCACGCCCACCGTCGTCGCCACCGCGACCATCAGCGCCGCCAGCGCCACCGCCGTGCGCGACAGGCTCGCCGTCACGCCGCGCGCCGCCATGCGTCCCAATGGACCGAACATCGCGCCCAGCGGCCGAGCCGCCGCCTTCGTCAGCTTCTCCGTCACCCAGGGCACCAGCAGCGAACTGCCAAGCAGCACCCCGAAGAGCCCCGTATACGCCGGCAGCAGCGCCTGCGTGGGCCAGGCGAGCACCGCCGCCGAGATGGCCAGGATGATCAGCCCCAGCACCGCCAGCTTCGGCGCCCGGTTGCGTGACACGTCCTCCACCGTCGAGCGCCGCAGCGCCGTCACCGGTGCCGCCCGCGCCGCTTCCCACGCGGGCACCAGCGCCGCCAGCACCGTCGCGCCCAGGCCCAGGCTCAGGCCCTTGATGAGCGTGAACGGCTCCAGGGACAGCCGCCGCACGTTCACCACGAAGTACAGGTCGTTGATGGTGCGGGTGATGAGGCCCACCAGCCCGCTGGCCATCAGGATGCCCAGCAGCAGCCCCGCCGCGGTGCCCACGATGCCCAACAGCAGGGCTTCGCCCAGCACCACCGCGAACAGCTCTCCGCGCGTCACGCCCACCGCGCGCAGCCGGCCCAGCATCCCGCGCCGCTGCACCACGGAGAACGTCATCGTGTTGTAGATGAGGAACATCCCCACCACGAGCGCCAGCAGCGACAGCGCGGTGAGGTTGGTGCGGAACGCCCGCGTCATCTGCTCCACCGTGCCCGCGCGCCCGGACGTCTGGACCAGCTCCGCGCCCGGCGGCAGCGTGGCCTTGAGCGTCGCGGCCTGCGCCTCTCCGTCCTTCAAGCGCAGGTCCACGCGCGTCAGCCGCCCCTCCAGGCCCAGCACCTCCTGCGCGGTGGAGATGTCCGCGATGAGCAGCGACTCCAGCGCGCGCTCCGTCGTCTCCTGCGAAGGCGTCAGCAGGGCGGACACGCGCAGCTCCCGCCGAAGCCCCGTCACCGTCACCGGCAGCGTGTCCCCGGCCTTCACGCCCAGGCTCCGCGCCGTCTTCGCGCCCATCACTACCGTGCCGGGCCGCGTGAGCAGCGTGCCGACGTCCCCCACCGCGCCGCCCGTGGAGAAGTCCCGGAAGGGCGCCTCCGCGAACGGATCCAATCCCAACAGCGTGAGCGTGCGGTGGTTGCCGCCCTCCACCTGCACGAAGCCCTGCACCACGGGGGCCGCGTCGGGTGCGTCCGGCCGCAGCTTCAGCGCCGTGTAGACACCCTCCGGCAGTCCGGACGTGCCGCCGGTGATCTGATGCGTGGCGCGGCCCGCGACGACGTCCGTGGACTGCTCGAAGGCGCGCAGCGCGCTGCCGCTCGCCAGGTCGATGGACACCACCACCGCCACGCCCATCGCGATGCCCAGCAGCGACAGCGCCGTGAGCCACGGGTGCCCGCCCAGGTGCCGCAGGCTGGAGCGTGCGAGCAGCGCCCTCATGGCGTCCCCCGGCCGCGCGCCCCGCCGGGGCGCTCCACCAGACGTCCGTTCTCCATCGTCAGCACGCGGTCCGCGCGCTCCGCCATCGCGGGCTCGTGGGTGACGATGAGCGCGCACGCATGGCCCTGCCGGGTGAGCCCTTCCAGCAGGTCCAACACCTGGCCGCCCGTCTCCTCGTCCAGGTTGCCCGTAGGCTCGTCCGCCAGCAGCAGCGGCGGGGCGTGGGCCAGGGCTCGCGCCACCGCCACGCGCTGCTGCTCTCCGCCGGAGAGCCGGTCCGGGAAGCTGTTCGCGCGCGTGCCCAAACCCACGCGTTCCAGCAGCTCCCGCGCCCGCGCGCTGGCCTCCGCGCTCGAGCGGCCGAGCAGCTCCAGCGGCAGCCGCACGTTCTCCTCCACCGTCAGCGTGGGCAGTAGGTTGAACGCCTGGAAGATGAAGCCGATGCGCTCGCGGCGCAGCAGGGTGCGGTCCCGCTCCGGCAGGCGCCCCAGGTCGCGGCCCTCCACCAGGATTTCACCGTGCGTCGCCTGGTCGATGCCGCTGATGAGGTTGAGCAGCGTGGACTTGCCGGAGCCGCTGCGGCCCAGCAGCACCACGAACTCGCCCCGGTGCAGGGCGAGCGACGTGCCGGAGAGCACCTCGCGCACGGAATCGCCTTCCGCGTAGGACTTGGTGACGGCGCGCAGTTCGACGAGGGGCCGCGAATCAGAAGGAGAGGAAGGCATGCCGGGCATCCGACATAGCCGATGCCCGGCGTCCGGGAGCGTTTCCCCGCCCAACCAGGAGGGATGCCCGCTACTGGACGCCAGCAGCGCCAGGGAGCGCTCAGCCCATGACACCTGGCAGGTTGTCCGGGTTGCTTTTCGTGCGTCCCGACACGTCCCGGTGTTTGATGGCCGCCTCTTCTCGCCGGAAGCCTTGCCTTCCGCGGGGTAGGGGGGGCCACACATGAATGAAGCCCAGGCCGGGTGGGTCGCGGCGTCCGGCAGTGTGCCCCCGCCGCTGCATGAGCTGCTTCAGCAGCTCCCTGCCTTCTTCGGCCTCTACCGCGGCCCCGGTCACCACATCGAGTTCAGCACCTCCACGCGCCTGCCGCTGCTCGACACGCATGGCCAGGTGGGCATCCCGCTGCGCGAGGCCTGCCCCCAACTGGGAGGTCCCGGCTGGCACGAGGCCTGGGACCGCGTCTTCGCCACCGGAGAAGCCCTGCACCTGCGCGAGGCCTCCGCCCGCGCGCGCACCGCCGACGAGGAGTTCTTCTTCAACCTGTCCCTGCTGCCGCGACGCGACGCGCAGGGGAGGGTGGAGGGCGTGCTCGCCTTCGCGGTGGACGTGACGGAGCTCGTGCGCACCCGCCGCGCCGCGTGGACCACCGCGGCCTGGCGCACCGAGCGCCTCCAGGCGATGACCGCCGCGCTCTCCGAAGCGCTCACCCCCGCGCAGGTGGTGGAGGTGGCCGCGCGCGAAGGCGCCCTCGCCATGGGGGCCGTCACTGGACTGGTGGTGGTGCCCGCGGGCGCGGCCCTGGACGTCTTCGAGCGCGCCGCCGCGCATGGCTTCGCTCCCGGTGAGCTGGAGGGCTGGCAGCGCTTCGAGGTCTCCGCGACCTGTCCCCTCACGGACGTGACGCGCACCCGCGAGCCCTGCGCGCTGGGCTCGTGGACGGAGTGCATGGCGCGCTACCCGAGGCTCGCGCAGCTGTCCCGCGAGCGCCCCCTGGCGGCGTGGGCGTCCGTGCCGCTGGTGAGCGGTGGGCGCGTGTGCGGCGCGTTGGGCCTGGGCTTCGGCGACGCGCGCGACTTCGACGCGCCGGAGCGTGCCTTCCTGCTGACGGTGGGCCGCCTGTGCGCGCAGGCGCTGGACCGCGCGCGCCTGTACGACGAGGAGCGCGCGGCCCGGAGCGTCGCGGAGGCCGCCAGCCGCGCCAAGGACGCGTTCCTCGCCACGGTGTCCCATGAGCTGCGCACGCCGCTCACGTCCATCCTCGGCTGGTCGCAGATGCTGCGGCAGGGCCTGCTGGGTGAAGACAAGCGCCAGCGCGCGGTGGAGGCCATCGAGCGCAACGCCCGCGCGCAACGACAGCTCATCGAGGACCTGCTCGACATCAGCCGCATCGCCAACGGCCGCTTGCGCCTGGAGCCGGTGCCGCTGGAGCTGGGCCACGTGGTGGAGGCGGCGCTGGATGCCGTCAGGCCCACGGCGCTCGCGCGCGAGCTGACGCTCGATGTCTCCGTGGACGAGGATGGCGTGCCGCTGTTTGGCGACCCGGACCGCTTGCAGCAGGTGGTGTGGAACCTGCTCTCCAACGCCATCAAGTTCACCCCGCCCGGCGGCCACGTGACGGTGTCCGCGCGCACGCGCGACGAGGGCGCGGAGCTGGTGGTGCGCGACGACGGCGAGGGCATCCCCGCGGACTTCCTGCCCTTCCTCTTCCAGCGCTTCCAGCAGGCGGACACCGGCGTGAGCCGCCAGCACGGAGGCCTGGGCCTGGGCCTGTCCATCGTGCGGCACCTGGTGGAGCTGCACGGCGGCACCGTGACGGCCGTCAGCGACGGGCTGGGGAAGGGCGCCACGTTCACCGTCGTGCTGCCCCGCTCGCGCGTGGGCACGGCCCCGGGCGCCTTGCGCGTGCCGCGTCCCGTGGAGGGCCTGACGCTGCCGCGCTTCCCGGAGCTGGAGGGCCAGCGCGTGCTGGTGGTGGATGGCCAGCCGGACGCGCGCGAGTGGATGTCCGTGCTGCTCACCCGCGTGGGCGCGCACGTGCTCACCGCCACCAACGTCACCGACGCCATGGATGAAGTGCGCCGCTCCCCGCCCACGGTGCTGGTGACGGACGTGGCGCTGGCAGGCGAGGACGGCTACTCGCTCCTGTACCGGCTGCGCGCGCTGCCCTGGGAGTCCGGAGGCGGCGTGCCCGCGCTCGCCGTCACCGCCGCCGCGCGCCGCGAGGATCGCGACCGCGCCCTGCGCGCGGGCTTCAGCGCCTTCGTCACCAAGCCGCTCGACGCGGTGGAGCTGCTCACGGCGGTGGCGCGTCTTGCCCCTCCGCCCAATCCGCCGGGCTCCTGAGGTCCTCCTCCGCGCGCCACGGCTGGAGGAAGTCCCCCACCTCCCGGGCGAGCCGCGCCCCGCACACGTCGCGCGGGATGATGTGGAAGCCCTCCCGATAGGCGACGTGCCGCACCTCGGGGCACGCCTTCATCCGCCGCGCGAGCCAGCGTCCGCCCTCCGGATCCACCACGTGGTCCTGCTCCGCGGTGGCCACCAGCACCGGGCAGCGCACCCGGGGCGCGTCCGCCAGCGCCAGGTCCTGCAGCCTGCACAGGTCGCGCAGCCGGGCCACCGGGAACGCGGGCAGCACCGGCGCCTGCGCCAGCGTGGCCGGGTCGGAGATGTCCGTGCCGCCCTTGTCCACCCACGGTGTGGTCCATTCGAGCAGCGGCGTCCTGCACAGCTGACGCACCAGCGCCATGCGCGCGCCCCGGAAGCGCACCGCGGGCGCCACCAGCGCGAGTGCGTGCACCGCTTCCGGTTGATGCGCGGCCAGCCTCAACGCCAGGAGCGCGCCCATGGACAGTCCGGCGACGAACACGCGGCGGTGTCCGGAGAGCGACGCCAGCGCCTCGTCCGCGCAGGCCTGCCAGTCGCGGAAGTCCACGTCCAGCATCGCCTCCGGCGTGGTGCCGTGGCCCGGAAGCCTGGGCGCCACCACGCGCATCCCCCGCGCCGCCAGGGCCTCGCCCAGGGGACGCACCTCCCACGGGCTGCCGGTGAAGCCATGCAGCAGCAGGCAGGCGTCCGGTCCCCGCCCCAGGGCGAAGGGCGCGGTGGACTCCCCGTCGATGTCCCGCCAGCGCGTGCTCACGGGGAGGACACTGGCCACGGCGGGCCCCAGGCGCTATGCCGCCTGACTCATGGCCGACACTCCGACGAAGCCCCCTGAAATGCAGCTCCAGGTGCAGATGAGCGAAGAGGTGTCCAATGGCCAGTACAGCAACCTGGTCCTGGTGAATCACACGGACTCGGAGTTCGTGTTGGACTTCCTCTATGTCCAACCGCAGCAGCCCCTGGCCCGCGTGCGCTCGCGCATCATCACCGGCCCGCGCCACGCCAAGCGGCTCCTGAAGGCGCTCCAGGAAAACGTGCAGCGTTACGAGGCGCGCTTCGGCACCATCCCCCTGGACGAGGAGGGCGAAGGCCCCCGGCACTGAAGGGCCGGGTCCGCCGGGACTTTCCCTCCCGGCCATTCCCGGCGCACACTGCGCGGCATCGTGTTCCGAGCCCTTGTGTTCGCCGCTGCCCTGCTGTCCGCCGCCAACGCCTCCGCCCAGTGCACCGGGGACGGAGTACAGCTGTATCCCGCGCCCGGCGGCATCGTCCCCACCAACATGCGCATCCTGCTGGAGGGCGTGGGCACCGCGAAGTCGCCGGTGCTGGGACTGGTGGGCAAGCCGCTGAAGCTGGTCTCCACCGACCACGAGGTGAAGCTCAAGGTCACCAAGGGCTGGGAGAGCTCCCTGGGCCGCGCCACCGTCATCCTCAAGCTGGCGGAGCCGATGCAGCCGGACAAGCGCTACTTCCTGAACCTGCAGGAGGTGCTCCCCAACATCGCCCTCCTCAACGGGCAGGTGGGCGCGCAGCCGTCATGGCTGAGCGGCAAGGGACCGGACGCCAAGGCCCCCAAGTGGGTGAAGCGCCCCGCCGTGTCGGAAGGCTTCGTGCGCCGCTCGCCCCAGGGCATCGCACGCTTCGTGAAGCTCAACCTCTCGCTGCGCGAGGAGAGCCCCGCCTTCCTGGTGGTGAAGCTGTCGCCGCGCCGGCTGGGCCTCTCTCCCCAGCAGTACCTGCTGCCCGTGCAGAACAACACGGCTTATCTGGGCCATGAGGCCTGCGGTGGAGCGTTCTCCCTGGAGGACGGGCGCAGCTACCGCGCGCGCATCGAGGCCTTCGATGCAGCGGGCAACCTGGCGCCATCCACGCCTCCCGTGGACTTCGAGGCCCCGTCCGCCCAGGGCCCCTAGTAGTGTGCCCGCCCGTTCAACCCGAAACAGGGAGACAACGGGCATGACGGCGACGGTGGATGTGGAGGGTTTGAAGGGGCGCATGGCCGCCTTCATCCAGAAGCTCCAGGACGACATCTGCGGAGCGCTGGAGCAGCTGGACGGCCAGGGCCGCTTCCGCGAGGACGCGTGGAGCCGCCCCGGCGGCGGTGGCGGCCGCAGCCGCGTGCTGGAGGATGGCGCCGTCCTGGAGAAGGCGGGCGTCAACATCTCCATCGTCCACGGCGAGCTGGAAGAGGCCTTCGCCAAGAAGCTCCAGGGCGAGGGACGCACCTTCTGGGCCGGCGGACTGTCGCTGGTGCTGCACCCGAAGAGCCCGCATGTGCCCACGGTGCACGCCAACTACCGCTTCATCCACCAGGGCGGGCGCGCGTGGTTCGGCGGCGGCGCGGACCTGACGCCGTACTACCTGGACGAAGCGGACGCGGCGCACTTCCACCGCACGCACAAGGCCGCGTGCGACGCGCACGACCCCACGTACTACCCGCGCTTCAAGGCCGCGTGCGATTCGTACTTCCACCTGCGCCACCGGGGCGAGGCGCGCGGCGTGGGCGGCCTCTTCTTCGAGAACATGGGCGGCGACCTGGAGCGCGAGTTCGCCTTCGTGCAGGCGTGCGGCAACAGCTTCATCCCCGCGTACCTGCCCATCGCACAGAAGCACAAGGACACGCCGGTGACGGAGGCGCAGCGCTACTGGCAGGAGGTGCGCCGGGGCCGCTACGTGGAGTTCAACCTCGTCTACGACCGGGGCACCATCTTCGGCCTGGAGACGCAGGGGCGCACGGAGTCCATCCTCATGTCGCTGCCGCCGCGCGTGCGCTGGCGCTACGATTACCACCCGGAGCCCGGCACGCCCGAGGCCCGGCTGGTGGAGGTGCTGCGCAACCCCCGGGAGTGGGCCTGATGTCCCCGGCTCCGGAGCCTGGGTCGCCTGGGGCGCCCGGCCCCGCGCGCCCGCGCAACACGGCGGTGCGCACGGGCATCGCCGTCACCGTGTTCGCGGCGGTGGTCGCCACCGCCCTGTTCATCGTCCGGCTGTCGGCGATGAAGGGCTCCGGAGCCGTTTCACCGGAGCAGGTGGCCACCGAGGCCCGCGTCCAGGTGCTGGCCCTGTGCGACGCGGTGCAGGGCTTCCGCGACGAGCACGGCGACTATGTGTCCATCGCGCCCGCGCCCACCCCCGTGCCCCGGCGGGGCGAGGCCGTGCCCTTCCCGAAGGACCACGAGGACTTCCGCCGCATCGGCTTCGACCCCGGCCCCGCCGTTCACCTCCAGTACGAGGTGCGGGTGGAGGAGAGCCCCGTGGGTGAGCCGGAGGTGTCCTGCTTCGCCCGCGCGGACACGGACGGGGACGGCCTCAACGCCGTGTACCGCGTCCGTCTGGATGCCAACGGGATGACGACCCCCGTGGAGGTGGAGCACGAGGGCGAGTAGCCCCCCATGCAACTCGGGGTTCTCGTTGTGAGAGAATCCTCCGTGATGGGAAACGTCGGCGACATCCGCGGCCCCCGCGCAGGAGGTCCTCAAGGCTCTGGTGGGCCCCGCTCTGGCGGTAGGCCCTCGGGGCCCGCGACCTCGTCGCCGGCATCTCCCTTCCGCGATGACGGGATGGAGACCTCCACCCCCACCACCTCGCCCGGCGACCGCACCCGCATCGGGGCTCCGCCCGTGGGGCTTCCGCCGGAGGCCGACGGCGGCGCGCGTCTGGAGCCGGGCGGAGAACCCGGAGCAGAAGGGCTCCCCGGCGGCGAGGGGATGGAGACCGGCGGCGAGCACGGCCTCCCCGGCGACGAAGGGCTGGAGACCGGTGACGCCCCGGAAGGCGGCGACGCGGACGGCACGTCGCGGGACGTGGGCGCGCGCTCGGCCCGCGTGGGCGTTCCCACCCGGGGCCCGCTGCCCCCGCGCACCGACAGGGGCGGCGGGACGACGCGCGCGCCCCGCGCGGACGCCGGCACGGGCTTCGAGTCCCCCGGCACGACCTCCCAGGGGCCCCGGCGCAAGGGCAACGACGGCTTCCGCACGCCCGGCTCCGCCCCCACCACCGCCAGCCCCTACCTGGGCGCGGGCGAGGCGCGCGGGCCGGTGCTGGACGTGGAGTCGCTCATCCCCTCCGACCTGAACGACCTGGAGAGCCACCTCGCGGTGGGCAAGCGCTTCGCGTCGGACGGGGCGCTGCTGGCCGCGCAGGTGCGGCCCTCGTCGCTGCCCTCGTCGGACCGGGTGGCCCGCCTGTGGGCCTTCTTCGCCGCCTACGCGGAGGCCGCCGCGCAGCACCCGCCCGCCGCGGAGGGCAAGGCCGCCTTCGAGCAGGCCCTCAAGGACCAGGGCTTCGCCGGCCTCCAGGACGCCCACACCGGGCAGAACGGCGTGGAGGCTGGGAAATGGGTGATGGACGCGCCCACGCCGCGGGAGGCCCGCGAGCGCGCGGACGCCGTCCGGCTGGAGCCCCCGCCCGACGTGCGCCACTCCGAGCAGGCCGCCCCGCTCACCCCCGGCCTCTACCAGCCCCTGCC